>JBGSTM010000042.1:0-5176 GCA_041736495.1 Akkermansiaceae bacterium | reverse complement strand
CGCTGACATGGATTTCGCTTCGGCCCCGACCATCCTCGCGGCATTGCACCGGCGGGTGGATCATGGGATTTTCGGCTACGCCCAGCCGCATGAAGGCCTGAACGAGGCGGTCATCGACTATTTGCGGGACCGTCGCGGAGCCATCGTTCCACTGGAGCAGATCATTCACCTCGGCGGCCTGGTGCCGGCGCTGTCGCTGGCCGCGCGGGCGTTCTGCAAGGCAGGCGACGCGGTGATGACCTGCACGCCGGTCTATCCGCCGTTCATCGGTGTCCATCACGACGCGCATGTGTCCCTGATCACCGTGGACCACGCGATGGTCGGCGGCCGATGGGAATTCGATTGGGACGCCATGGAGGAAGCGGTGACTCCCGAGACGAAAATCTTCCTGCTCTGCAACCCACAAAATCCGCTAGGCCGGGTGTTCTCTGCGGATGAAGTCGTGAAACTCGCCGGGTTCTGCGAGACGCACGACCTTGTGCTGGTGTCGGACGAGATCCACTGCGACCTGATCTTCGACGAGACCGCCACGCCGCATTTCTCCGCGCTGAACCTGCCGGAAAACCTCGCGAAACACACCATCACCCTGCTCTCTCCCAGCAAGACGTGGAACATCGCCGGCCTGGGTTATGCCTTCGCCGTCATCCCGGACGACAGCATCCGCCGCAAGTTCGCCGCGGCCCGCGGCCACACGCTCAGCGAGATCAACGCGCTGTCCTACTACGCCGCCGAGTCCGCCTATCGGGACGGCGGGCCGTGGCGCGGAGAGCTGATGGACTATCTGAAAATCAACCGCGACACGCTGGTCGATTTCATCAACACCCGCTGCCCCGGTCTATCCGTGAGTCCCGGCGAGGCGACCTACCTCGCCTGGATCGACGCCCGCGGCATGGGCTTGGAGAATCCCGCGCAGCACTTCGAGAAGAAGACGGGGCTGTTTCTATCCGACGGCGCCTACTTCGGCTGGCCCGGCTGGATCCGCTTCAACTTCGGCTGTCCGCGCACGCGGATGCTCGAAGGGCTGGAGAAAATCGCGGCCGCGCTTTGAAGTCTGGTGCCGGCACCTGGGTGGCCGGAGAGCACCAGGCCGGGTGAGTTAGAGATCGAACATCACCGGCATGCGGCCTCGCAGATAGTCCGCGGCGGACATCCGGCGGCCACCTTCGGGCTGCACGGTCTCCAACCGGAGCGCTCCGCTGCCGCAACCGATGACCAACTGACCGTCTGCGGTTGTTATCTCGCCGGGTGAAAGGTTCAGGTCCAGGACACTGACCGGCGGGAAGATTTTCAATCGCCTGGGGCGGCCGTCTTCGGTGGAGAGGGTGAAAGTGCCCGGCCACGGATCATAGGCGCGGATGCGGCGCTCAAGCGCGATGGCGTCCTGCGACCAATCCAGACGCCCGTGGTCGCGCTCGAGTTTCGAGATATAACTCGAGGCCGCATCGTCCTGCGGGATGCGTGCCGCCGTCCCGTCCGCCAGATTTGCCAGCGCTTCCGCCAGAGCGGCGGGTGCCAGCCCTGCCAGTCGGTCGTGCAGGCTGCCGCCGGTATCGTCGGGATGGATCTCAATCGCTTTGGTGAGGATCATGTCGCCTGCATCCAGCTTGCGGACCACGTGCATCACGGTGATTCCGGTTTCCGAATCTCCCGCATCAATCGCCGCCTGGATGCAGGCGGCGCCCCGATACTTGGGAAGCAACGAGGCGTGAAGGTTGATGATCGCCTTTTCCGGGAGCGTGAGAATGTCATCCCTCAGGATTTGTCCGTAGGCCATGACCACGAGGACATCGGGCCGCAGGGCGGCGAGCTCTGTGGCGACCTCACTGATTTTTTCCGGCTGATGGACGGGAATTCCGGCGGCCAGCGCCTCCACCTTGATTTGCGGAGGCGTGAGGACCTGGTGCCGGCCAACGGGTTTGTCCGGCTGGGTGACGAGCGCAAGCGGTCGCGGCCCGTGTGCGAGCAGATGCCGGAACGCCGGAAGGGCGATGTCACCTGTCGCGATGTATACAAGACGCATCATGATAACTATCAGGCATTGTGACGTGCCATTTCCTCATACACCGGAAGGCTGGTGATGCATTGGATCATTTCCGCCAGGACCTTCACCGGCGGCTGGGTGGCATCGATCACGGTGACGATGTCAGGGGAATAGAATTCAAGGATCGGCTTGGTCTCGGCTTCGTAGGTGGCGATGCGCTGGTCGATCACCTTGTCGCTGGCATCGTCCATCCGGTTTTCCTTGAGCGCCCGCTTGCGCATGCGGCGGGCGAGTTCGTTGCGGTCCGGGCAGGAGAGGTGGAAGACCTGATGGACGTCGATGTAACGGCTGAGGATTTCCGCCTGGCGGACGTTTCTGGGGATGCCGTCGAGGATGAGGAAATCGATGTCGGGTTTGTAGAAATGGGTATCGCTGAGATTGTCGATCTGTGCTTTCCAGAGCTCGATGGTGAGTTCGTCCGGCACCAGTTCCCCGCGGCTGGAAAACGCCACGAACTGCTGGCCCAGCGCCGTCCGGGTGTCGAGCGAGCGGAAGACATCACCGCACGCGCAGTGGAAAAACCGGGGGATTTTACCGAGGATTTGCCCCTGGGTCCCTTTTCCCGAGCCGGGTGCGTCGAGGATGATGAAGGCGGGTTTTTTAGGTTTTTTCGACGGTTCTGACATTGAAGGCCAAAAGCTAGGCTGGCGGAATCAAACGGCAAGCTTCAATCCTCACCGGGATGCGGCGAGGAACACCAGAAAAGGCGCCAGCAGCGCCGCGTCCGCCAACACCCGCAGGGCGTCCATCGAGAACTTCGCGCGGCTGCGATTGAGGATCTGCAGCAGCGCAGCTCCGGTTAGAACCGCGTAAAAGAACGGCCGCGTCGTGAGGTCGGGATCCTTGAGGGCGAAAATGAGGGCCGCCGCACCTAGCAGGGTCAAGGGCAGGGAGAGGGCGAGTTCGTTGGTCGCCTTGATTTCAAGATCGGACGTGCGGTTCGCGTGTTCCCATAGATCGATCGCGGAAATGTTGAGGATGCACAGGACCGCGAAGCAGATCAGCTCGGGTGACTTGAGCAGGCCCTGGCTTTCGAAGCCCGTGTAGGCGTAGGCGAGCATCGAAGTGCCATAGGCAAACGAAAAGCCCGCGATGATGTTCTTGGTGTAGGGAATTTCGTCCGGTGCGTGGGAGGAAAACACCGAGAGCGTGAAGAATCCCGCCACCATCAGGCCGCCGAACATCGCATAGCCATAGATCTTCGTAGCCAGACCGGTGACGACCATGATCAGCGCGACGAGTCCCGCCACCATGGCGAGCGTACGGAACACCTTCTGATGTTTGCGGTGGAAGTCGTGGCGGGCCTCCAACCGGTCGGAGGAACTTCCCTTCATCGAGGCGTCCAACAACCGGTCGGCGACGTAGATGACCCACACGACCAGGCCGAGCGAGATGTAGGTGGTCGTCGGCAGATAGACCACCCGCCAGGTCTTTGCGAAAATGTAAAGCCAAGCCACGGCGACCAGCGGAGCATCCAGGCTCAACAAGTTGGGATAGAGCCAGATTGGCTTACGCTGCTCGGAAGGCACGACGGGCGGACCATCCCCGAGCGCTGCCGGGATGGCAAGCGCTCATTGCGATGGAAACGGGTGCTGCGGATGAGACCGAGAAAGGGTCGACAAGGGAAATAACGCATGGGCCGCGGTTCCTTGGCAGCGCTTTCGCTTGCGAGTTCGGAGACTCGCGGTCCGGCGGGTCAGACCAGTCCGACGGCGCGGCGCACTCGGTCCAGCACCTTGCAGGCCTCCTCGCGGGCTCGCAGGGCTCCGGCTGCGAGGACCTGATCGACGAACCCCGGATCTGACAGAATTTCCGCGCGGCGGGTGCGCATCGGGGCGAAATAATCCCAGTAGGTGTCCGCCAGACGTTTTTTAAAATCCCCGTAACCGATGCCGCCGCGCTCGTGGTCGGCGACCATCACGGCGTAGTCATCCGGGCTGGCGAAGAGCTTGTAGAGCGCGAGAATCGTCGAGCCTTCGGTCGGTTTCGGGTCCTCCACCGGCGTCGAGTCGGTAGGGATTTTCATGATGAGTTTTTTCAATGGTTTTTCCTCGCCGAAGATCGGCAGGGTGTTGCCGTAGCTCTTGCTCATCTTGCGGCCGTCCAGACCGATGATCACCGCGGTGTCTTCGCGGATGATGGGATCCGGCAGGACGGCGGTGCCCTCGCCGTAGGTTTCATTCAGCTTCACGGCGAGGTCGCGGGTGACTTCGAGATGCTGCTTCTGGTCCTTTCCGACGGGGACCTTGTTGGAGTCGTATAACAGAATATCAGCCGCCATCAGGACCGGATAGGCGAAGAGCGCGTGGTTCGGAGAAATGCCGTTGGCGACCTTGTCCTTGTAGGAATGGCATTTTGAAAGCAGGCCCATCGGGCAGACGGTGGAGAGTATCCAGGCGAGTTCGTTCACCTCGGGCACGGCACTCTGGCGGAAGAAGACGGCGCGCGCGGGATCGAGGCCGCAGGCTAGGAAATCGACCGCCAGCTCGCGCACGTTTTCGCGCAGCGCGGCGGGATCCTGGGAGGACGTCATCGCATGATAGTCGGCAATGAAATAGAACGCTTCGCCCTCGTCCTGCAGGCGGACGGCGGGTTCCATGGCGCCGAAATAATTTCCGACGTGGAGTTTTCCGCTGGGCTGGAGACCGGTGAGGATGCGCATGGCGCAGAGTGTGGATTCCGCGCGGGGAATCGGTCAAGCGGGGAAGGCAGGCTTCACTGCTCCGAGAAAAGCGCATCGACCATCTCCATGCATTTCAAGCCGGGCATGACGTTGAGATCCATCTGGTTCATGACATAGGCGAAGGAAATCCCGGTCGACGGGTCAGCCATTCCGTGGCTGCCACCTGCACCGGGATGGCCGAAGGCGGAGAGCGACGGGCCGTAGATCCGCCGGATTTTCCGACCCGATCCGTCGAGTGGATCCTGCTGGCCGCCGCAGGTGAACGTCGTCGGCCGGAGCAGGACCAGGTCGTCGCCGGATCGTTGTGGCGTTGCCAGCGCATGCCTCGCCGCCGGCGAAAGCGGGCTCGCGATCGAGCCGATCACCGCCTGATAGAACTTGGCCAGCGCCGAAGCAGTGCCCACTCCGCCGAGCGCGGGCAGGCCGGCGGCCCAGGCGCGCGGCTCGTTCAT
>JBGSTM010000039.1:0-39393 GCA_041736495.1 Akkermansiaceae bacterium | reverse complement strand
TTGGGCGGCGCAGAGGGCGGTGGTTTCCTCGCTATCGACGAGGAAACTGAGGGCGCGGCGCCAGCGGGCGACTTCGAAGACGGTCTCGGCGATGAAACTGCGGTCGCGCTTGCCCCATTTCGGGTTTTCCTCGAAGGCGGTGGCGAGTTCGTGATCGAGGACCTTGTGCTCGCGGAAGACGGACTTGGCGATGGTCGAGGCGGCCTCGGCGAGGATGCGGTGCATTTTCATGGAGGCGGACCGTTCCCTAAAGCAGGCGATGTGGCAAACTTGGTTTGTGGAAAAGAGGGGCAGGCACCACGAATCTGACGAATCGAACGAATCTTTTCAGAAAGTCTCTCACTTTCGCTTTTTTTCGATTCGTTGGATTCGTCAGATTCGTGGTGCCTTTCTCTTCAATCCGCCTGTAACGGTTCCTTGCTCGCCCCACGGAAATCCATCGACATTCGTGACAGGTTGTTTCGTATTTCCGCAATGCCCCGTTGTTACCTGATCGCCCCGGACAAGTTCAAGAGCTCGCTCTCCGCCCCCGAAGCGGCGGCGGCGATCGCTGCGGGGATACTCCGGATTCATCCGGATGCGGTGCTGGACCTTTGCCCGATTGCCGACGGCGGCGAGGGATTCATGGAAACCCTGATTTCCACGCTCAATGGAAAGTGGATCCCCTGCCCGGCGGTCGATCCGCTGGGCCGTGCGATCGAAAGCCGCTACGTGCTGGCGACAACGGCCGAGGGCCCGACCGCGATTCTTGAGATGGCGGAAACGGCGGGTCTGTGGCGATTGAAGCCGGATGAACGGAACCCGCTGCGTGCCACGACGCGGGGAGTCGGAATGCAAATCGCCCACGCGGTTTCCGAACACGCGGTGACCCGCATCATCCTCGGCCTGGGCGGCAGTGCGACGAATGACGGCGGCCATGGCATGGCGGCGGCACTGGGCGTCACTTTCACGGGTGGTGACGATCTGGCAGCTATCAGGCAGATCGATGTCGGCTCCCCCATCGCCCTGCCGGAAATCATCGCCGCGTGCGATGTGGACAATCCCCTGCTAGGCCCGCGCGGAACCACGGCGGTCTTCTCCGGGCAGAAAGGTGCGACGCCGGAGGATCAAATCGTCCTGGAGTCAGCACTCGCAAATCTCGTAAAAATCAGCGGTGGTGAGACGGCGGCGAACACACCCGGTGCCGGTGCTGCGGGCGGATTGGGTTTCGGCCTGCTGCATTTCGCGGGGGCGAGGTTGATTTCCGGGTTCGACCTGCTAGCCGGACTGTTGGATCTGGAAAAGCGCATCAAGGCGGCGGACCATGTCATCACCGGCGAGGGGTCCATCGACCATCAGAGCCTCGGTGGCAAAGGACCGGTCGCAATTGCGCGGCTTGCGCAAAGCTTATCCGTCCCGGTCACCGGCTTCTGCGGAGTTGCCGACGATGAAGCCCGCAACAGTGGCGTCTTTCAATCCCTGTACGCACTCGCCGACACCGGACTGCCGCTGGAAACCCTGATATCACAAGCCGGCCCGCTTCTCACCGAGATGGTCGCCCAATCGAATTTATGAAAACCCCATTCATCACCGAAGCCGAAGCCATCAAGGAGGATTTCAAAGGCCGCACCAACTACTGGATGTGCCGCCCGGAAATCACCCACGCCAAGGACCTGCAAATCTGCCGCGCGGTGCTGCCCGCCGGTGAGGGCCACCATTTCCACCACCATCCAGAGCTGGAGGAAGCGATCTATGTGCTGGAAGGCGAGGTCGAACAGTGGGTGGGCGAGGAAAAGCGGCTGCTCAAGGTGGGCGAAGTCGCACACATGCTGCCGGGCATCGTCCACGCGACATTCAATGTCAGTGGCAGGGATGCGGTGATCCTCGCGATTCTATCACCCGGCTCGCAGGTCGGGCCCTTCATGGTGGACGTGAGCACGGAAGAGCCTTGGGTTTCCATCCGGGAATGAATTGAACCGTCACCGTGACACAGGCATTCCTGCCTGTTCTTCGGTTGTGATAGAAATGAAGAACAGGCGGGAATGCCTGTCTCACGCTACGCTTCTTCCCGCGCCGGCGCGCCGGTCTCGAAGCGCATCAGGTCGGCGATGAAGGTGAGCGGGATGTGGCCGGTCTCGCCGTTCCGGTTTTTGGCGAGAACCAACTCGGCCTTTCCGGCTTCGGCTTCTTTCTCTTCGGCGTCCTCGGCGTAGTAGGCGGTCCGATAGAGCAGGCCGACCATGTCGGCGTCCTGCTCGATGGAGCCGGATTCCCGGAGGTCGGACATCCGCGGGACGCCGAGGCTCTTCCCGGCGCGGCTTTCCGGGCCCCGGTTGAGCTGGGCGAGAATCAGGATCGGGATGCCGAGTTCCTTGGCCAGCCCCTTGATGCCGGCGGAAATTTCCGCGATTTCCCGTTCGCGGGAACCTTCCGCCTGCTTGGTGCGGGATTTCATCAGCTGGAGATAGTCAATGGCGATGAACTGGATGTCCTCGTCGCGCTTCTTCCGGCGGGCCTTGGCGCGGAGTTCGTTGATGGAAATGCCGGCGGTGTCGTCGATGAAGAGCTTGGCTCCGGACGTTTCGAGCGCAGCGCGCTGGATTCGTTGGAGGTCGCCCTTGGTTGGCGTGTAACCGCGGGAAAGTTGGCTCATCGCAAACTTGGAGCGGGAAAAGACGAGGCGCTGCACGATCTGGAACGCGCTCATTTCGCAGGAAAACACCATCGTCGGCTTGCCTTCGGTGATGCAGACGTGCTCGACGATGTTCATCATGAACGAGGTTTTCCCCATCGAGGGACGGGCGGCGACGACGAACATTTCCCCCGCCTTCAAGCCGCTGCTCATGCGGTCGAGTTCCTCGAATCCGGTGGAAATCCCCTGCGCGCCCTTTTCGCCTGCGAGAAGTGCCTGAAACTGCTCGATCACCTCGTTCACCGACTGCTTGATCGTCGGCGCGCGGTTCGTCTCCGAGCCCTCGCGGATCGCCAGCACCTTGGCCTCCACCGAATCCAGCAGCGCGGCGACCTCGTCCGGCGCGTCGTAGGCTTGGGCGATCGCTTCGTTGGAATTCTGGATGATCGAGCGCAGGACGAATTTGTCCTTTACGTGCTGCAAGTGGTGGCGGAAATGCCCCGGGCTCGGCGCGTAGGTGTAAAGATCCGTTAACGACGACGGCCCTCCCACACGATCAAGCAAACCCCGGTCCAGCAAGCGCTGCACCAGCGACACGAGTTCCACTTCCTGCCCGTCTTCGAACATCCCGATGAGAAACCCGAACAAGGTCGAGTGCGACGGCAGATAGAAATGCTCCGGCGTCAGTTTTTCCTCGATCGCCATCCCGATGTATTCCTGCGGGTCCTGGAGCATCGAGGAAAGCAGGCTTTTCTCCGGCCCGAGCGCATGCGGCAGCGCGCGGGTGACGTCATCGACCGCCGTCGCTCCTTGCTGGAGATCGGCGGTCTTGCGGAAAACGGGTGCGGGTTTGGTGTCGACGGCCATGGGTGGGGCGCAGATTGAATTGCTCTGACACGCATGGCAATCCCGCCCCTTGGGGATAACCGAAAACAGTTTGGGAACAACCTCTCGGCGAGCTGATTTCCAATCACGCCCGGAGTCATCGCCACTTCTTTAAAATTTTCGACCAAGCACGAAAATCGACAAAATGTTCAATCTGTGCAATGTGGTCAGCCATGAGCCGACTGAGCATCGAGATTGACCCGGAGCAACACCGCCAGATCAAAAGGCTGGCGACCTTTGCAGGGTTGTCCATCAAGGAATACATTCTTCAGAAGACCCTTCCTGCCAAAGCAAAAGCGATGGACACCACGGATTTGCTGCTGTCCACGCCGGCAAATGCAAAGCGACTGATGGATGGGTTGGATACCCCTCCCTCCGAGTATATAGTGTTCGAAACGATGAAAGACCTCGAGGATGCGCTTGGAATTTGAACCCCAGGCGTTCGAAGACCTGCAATGTCGGTATCACTACGACAAATGACTTGATTCGCTTGTCACCCCACACCCGTCTGGCGCACGCTCCGCCGCTCATGAAGCGAGTGATCATCCACACCGACGGCGGCTGCAAGGGGAACCCGGGACCGGGCGGATTCGGCGTGGTGATGGTGTCCGGCAAGCACCGCAAGGAACTCTCGGCCGGATATCGGCTCACCACCAACAACCGCATGGAACTGCGCGCGGCGATCGCGGCGCTGGAGAGTTTGAACGAGCCGTGCGAGGTGGAACTGCACTCGGATTCGAAATACCTGATCGACGCGATTTCCAAGAAATGGATCGAAGGCTGGAAAAAACGCGGCTGGCAGACGGCCGACAAGAAACCGGTGAAAAACCAAGACCTGTGGTTGCAACTGCTGGCGGCCATCGGCGGCCACAAGATCGATTGGCGCTGGGTCAAGGGCCATGCGGGTCACAAGGAAAACGAACGCTGCGACGAGTTGGCGAACATCGCGGTCGCCGGGAAGCACTTGCTGGAGGACGCCGGATTCGAGGCGGCGCGCGGATAGATGGACGGCGGACGCAAATCCCGTTGGGCGGCGAGATTCGGAGTCTTCGGCGATTTGCCCTCGCGACTGATGTTGATCGCCCTGCGGGTGACACCGTGGTTCCTGGAGCCGGTGCTCATCGGCGGCTGGACGTTGTTGTTTTTTGTGATCGCCAGGGAGCAGCGGCAGGCGGTGACGGGAAACCTGCGGGCCTTGCATCCCGCCTGGGGTCCGTGGCGGGCAAGCCTCGGCGCGTGGCAGGTGTTCTGGAACTTCGCGCTGACGTTTGTGGACGCCCAGCGTTGCGAAAGTGGAACCGGAGCGGTCGACTGGACGGTGGAAGGACTCGCGGATTTGGAGGACCTATCCCAGCGCAAGGAAGGCTGCATCATTCTGACCGCGCACATGGGCAACTATGACATTGCAGCAACTGTTTTCGCCACCCGATTCAAACGGACGCTTTATACTGTGCGGGCACCGGAGCGTGAACCCGAAACCCAGCGGCTCCGCGAGCAGGAAATCCGGCGCAAGGAAGCCCTCAATCCCCATTTCCGGACGCTTTACAACGAGGAGGGCAGCCACCTCGGCATTGAGCTCGCGCGACTTCTGCGCGAGGGAAACCACGTCGCGGTGCAGGGCGACCGGGTGATTTTCGATGTATCGCCGATGGATGTGGAAGTGGAACCGGGCCTGATGATGAGATTGCCGAGAGGTCCTTTGTTCCTCGCCCGGGCGACCGGAGCACCCTGTTTCCCGCTGTTCGTCCTTCGCGATGGTTGGCGAAGATACCGGGTGGTGGCTTTGGCCGAGATGGAGTTGCCTCCCAGAACAAGAGGCGCGGACGATGAAGCCGCAACGATCTGGGCGCGGACGATCCTCTCGATGGTCAGGAGCCATTACGCGCAGTGGTATGTCTTCGAGCCATTATTGAAGCGGTCATCCTGACTTTGCCGCATTTTCGGGATTGTTCCTTTTCCAAGTCCGGAAACGCAGCTATAAGGGCGGCATGAATGTAAAATTCTTCATCGCCTTACTGGCCACCGCCACCGTCGGCTCCGGGCCGCTTCAGGCCCAGATGCCGGTGCCACCGCCGTCGAGCCCGAGATTGCCGCTGGCAACGGTGTTTCAGGGTGAGTCGAAATTCCAGGCGATCGTCGCCAAGGCGGAATGCGAAAACTGGCGAAACCTGCCACTTGGCGAGCGAACCACCCGGGTGGCGCGGGAAATGATCGGCACCCCGTATGTCAACTACACCTTGGAAGTGGACGACCGCATCGAGTCCCCGGTGGCGAACCTCAAGGCGGTGGACTGCTGGACGTATTACGAGAACGCGCTCGCACTCGCCCGCATGCTCAAGTTCAAGCCTGGCCCTTACAAGCCCCAGGATTTACTCCACATGGTGGAAATCGAGCGCTACCGGAACGGCGTCTGCACGGGAAACTACCTGAGCCGCATGCACCATCTGGAAGAAGTCTTCCACGACAACCAGCGCCGCGGCTACGCGAGCAACATCACCTCCCGCATTCCCGGAGCCGAGAGACTCCGCCGCGAGATCCGCGAAATGACGGTGCAGTGGAAAGCCTACCGCTATCTTCGTTCCGATCCCTCCCTCATCGAGCCGATGGGCCGGATCGAAGCCCAGGTGTCGAACCTCCCGGTCTATCACATCCCCCGGGCCCAGGTCCGCAACGCGGAGAAATACCTTCAGAACGGCGACATCTGCGCCATTACCACCCGCCACACCGGCGGCTACACCTCTCATGTGGGATTGATCATCCGGATGAACGACCGCGCCTATTTCGCCCACGCCACTTCGGACCGCGACAAGGGCCGCATGGCCGTGATCGACAAGCCGATCACCGATTACATTAACGGTGGCTCCAAACACGCCGGCATCATCATCTGCCGGCCTAACGACGTGCCGCAGTCGCCGCTGTGGCAGAACCATGTGGTGAAGCAGTAGCCTGCGGACGGGCCGCCGACCTCAGGCTTCCGCCATGCTTTCGGCGATGGCTTTGATGTATTCGCCGGATTCCTTCTCCACCAGCGGTCGGGCGAGCATTTCCTCGTAAATGTTGATGTAACGGCGGGCCACTTCCTTGTGGCTGAATTCCTCGGCACTCTCGATCATCACACGCCGGATTTCCCGCTCGCGGATTTCCCGGGGCAGCGCGTGGAAGTCCATTGCCCGGTCGATCGCCCAGCGGAAGCCAGCCGCATTGTAGTGGTCGAAGCGGAAGCCATTGCCGGTGGAGTTCTCCACGTCCAAATGGCGCACGGTGTCGTAGAGGCCACCGGTCGAGTGCACCACCGGCAGGGATCCATAAAGCGGCGACGTCATCTGTGGCAGGCCGCAAGGTTCGAACAAGGACGGCATCAACATGTAGTCCGAGGCCGCGTAGGCCCGACGGGAAAGCCCCTCTTCGAAGTCGACAATCGCGACGCGCTCCCGCAGATCAAACGCGGAGACGATCTTGTCGATCCACTGTTGGTGTGGGCCGTTAGCGACGATCACCACCTGCAGGTCGCGTTCCCAGTAATCCGACACCAGATGATGGAGGATTTCCGTGAGGAGTTGAGGCCCCTTCTGCACCGGATCCAGCCGCGAAGGCCAGAAAAAGATCGGCGCGTTCACATCCTGCTTGAGCTGGAGTTCGCGTTGAAGCGCAAGTTTGTTCGCCGCCTTGCCTTCAGGGAAATCGTCCACGCCGAAATTCCGGACCAGGGCGTCGTCCGTGACCGGATCAGAGGAAACATCCGGAGCATTGAGACTGCCTGCGGAACACCCGGCGGCATATTTGGCCCGCAGCGCGGCGCGCACGGAATCCGGGATCACCGCGTGCCAACCTTCCACGATTTCCCACAGGAACCTCGGGCTCACCGTATTGATATAGTGGGCGGCGAAAATACCGGAAGTTAGAAGATCCACCGGCACGTGCGACCTGGCATGGTCGTAGTTGCTGGGTGGACCGGTGAAATAGAGGTTCATCCAGAATTCCGCCGCATCGATCCCCGCCTCTTCGACCTGGGCCACCGAAACCTGCCGGGTGTGGATGTTGTGCACCGTGAACAGACATTTGATCCCGCGCCGGCGCGCCATCGCCGGGATCAAGGCGGTCATCCAGTCATTGCAGTGGATCAGATCCGGCATCACGCGAGGCACGATGTGGTTGATCAATTCCCGCTGGAACACGAGGGCGATCCGCATCGACTCATCCTGGTGATTGCTGTAAACCTGATCCCGATAGTAGAAAATCCGGTCTTCCGCCAGATGGATGTGTGCCTCCGGCAGGACTTCGTGGTATTTCCTCAGCTCCTTTTCATGCAGGCTGAAAATGTCGCCCTGGAACATCCGCCGGTAGTTGGGCATGGCGACGTGGACATCCGCTCCCAGCTCGAACAATGCGGAGACAAGGGATGCGGATACGTCCGCCAAGCCCCCCGCCTTCGCGGACATCCGCTGAGCCATGTTCCCCATGCCGGACGGCAAATACGTAATTTCCGGTGTGACGATGAGGATTCTTGGCTTGGCTTGTTTGAGGGTGTCGGACATCGGGAGGAATTCGTGAAATCGTTGTGTAATTTAGTTCTAAACTGATTGGAATTTTCCGGAATCACCACATCAATCTGCTCATATACGGGGATTATTTTGCTTTATCCGTCGATGAAGCGGCTTCGGAAAGATGGCGTATGCAGAATCCCGACCAAGTCTCCAAACGCTCGAACAAAGGCCCGTTCAATTCCTCAAGCCGCGTGAACGCCAAATCCGCCAGTGCATCCTCCCGGGAAGATACCGCGTCGGATTTCAAATCCACCAGATGCACGATTCCGAGGTGGACCTGTCCCACTGGATTCGAATCGTCGTTCAACAGCGCGACGATTTGGTGTTCGTGCTGCTCGGGCAGGTCCAGCTCCTCCTCGATCTCGCGGGTCACCGCCGAGTGATAGGCATCCGGACCGGTCCGCCCCCCGCCGGTGTCGATCGGGTTGATGTGTCCACCCACTCCCACTGAGATCTTCGCATGCAACCGGCTTTCACCGCCCGATTTTCCCCGGGTGTAATGAAGAATCCGGTCGCCACAGCGGAAGATGCAGTAAGGAATCAGCTGCTTGAATCCCGGATCTTCCTCCGCCGCCGCCCGGTCCATGAACGTGTGGTTTGTAGGATCCATCAACTTCGCCACCGCGACATCCAGCCCTTCCGTGCGGATTCCTTCGAACACTCCGATTTCCTCCAACAGCGCGCGTGGCACCACCAACACCTTTTCTCCACCATACTTCGACATGGCCGCGACGATATGGACTCACATCCGTTCGCCAAGTCCGGATCAGTCCGATTCGCAAGGTAAATCATCAGCAGTTCCTGAACATACGTCATTGCGTGATTCCGAATGGCCGGTTTTGTGACATGATCCCTTTGTCAGCCGATCACCCCCGGTCGCTGACACTCCCCCACCCCCACTCCCCCCAGTATGAAAAGCCCCCGCCTTTTTCTCGCGATTTTTGCGTCCATCCTTGCGATCTTCGATGCTGCAAGTGCCCAGAGCCTGCCGGGCTCGCTGAGTTTCACCGTTTCCGGCTCATTCGAAAATGGTGTTGGACAAGGAAACGACAGCATCCTCATCGCCGACAACAATCTCACTGACGGATACTCGCCGGGCATGGATCTAAAGGACGCTCCCGCCACTCTCAATCCGAATGGCCCGGCCGGAGCAGCCGCTTTCCAGTGGGGTGTGGCATCCGGAAACAGTGCCTACCCGCACACCAGCGCACTGTGGTTTGAGCCCATCGACGCCCTCAACGTCGCTCCCGACCAAAGTTTCAGCATCGGCAATCTCTACTACCGCAACGGCACCATTGTCTCCGGCACCGGAGCCTCTTCGGTCAACCTTGCCCTGAATCTCAATTTCACGACTCCTTCCGGATTGCCCGTCACCATGGTCTCCTTCACTCAGGACCTCATCAACTCGCCAAACACCGGCGACGCAGTCGCCAATGCCGACACCGTCTCACTCCGCAACTCCGGTGCTCCCCTGAATTTCAACGACAGTTCGGGAAACACCTACTATCTGGAACTGACGTTCCGCGTGGACCAAAACACCCTCGACGGCACCCTCTCCACTCAAGACCAGTTCAAGGTCTTCGAGGGTGGCCAGGGCCGTGCCGAACTGCTCGGCCGCTTCACCACCAGCCCCATCCCCGAGCCATCGGCCGCGCTTTTGTCGGTGATCGGCCTCGCGGCCACCCTCCGCCGCAAGCGTTGAACCGGCAGGATCCGGGACATCGCCCGCCGATTCCCGAATTTTTCTCAAAATCCTCTTGCCCCACCCCGGCCCCGCCGATAAACCTCCGCCCCACCCGAAAGGGGCGTTAGCTCAGTTGGTAGAGCACTTGCATGGCATGCAAGGGGTCAGCGGTTCGAATCCGCTACGCTCCACCATTTCAGATTTGCCTTGAGGCGTATGGGTTTGGCGCTCGCCAAGTCGTTCACCGTTAGGAAATACCTCCTAGAACATCTCCTGGTTCGAGATTTCCCTCACCCCGCGCGAAATCGGTTCCCTGATCGTCAGGTGCGCTGCGGCCGTCGGACACGGAGGACAGGTCATCACCCGCTTCCTTATTCTCCTTGGCCGCGTCGGCCGCGTACGCCTCTCTTTCAGCCTTGGTCAGCGGGCCATGTTTCATCTCTTAATAACGGTTCGGAAGAAGTATGAATGGAGAATTCTCCCGCAAGCCGTCAATAAACCTGAGCCATGAAACTTCATAAATTTTTGTTGGAAGCAGCTGATAATGGGAATGTTCAGATGAGATTCACAAACAGGAACCTCGTCATCTGCAGCCAAATGTCGGCAAAAGTCTTCTCAAAGGAAACTCGGCGATTGATCCCGCCGGGAGGACGATGACGATCCGCCATCTCACTCCGACCGGGTCACCACCACCGCCTCGCTGCCCTTCTCGTTGTCGCTCTCCAGCACCACGAACACCTTGAAGCTCGCCACCGCGCCAGGCACCGACAGACCCGCCGCCGTGAGCAGCGTGAGCGGCCCGCCCCTCGGCACGGTCGCCAGGATCACTGGCGATGGCGGTGGAGACAACCCGAACTCGGTGCTGACGCGGGAGATGAAGACTCGGTAGGGGGCGCGGGCCATATCACTCGGCCGGGATGTGGAGCTTGGCTCCGGCCGGACGAGGGAGTTGACCGGTGGCGGTGAGGTGGGAGGCCTGGTCGTGCAAGGTTTGGACGGTTTCCCCGACGAGCCATTGCCGGCGGTCGTCCGTGTAGTTTCCAAAGCCTTCTTCGTATTGCTGAAAGAACCGGGCGTAATCGACCGGGCCCAGCTCGCGGAAGAGGATGGCTTTGGCTTTTTGGTTGAGTTCGGAGGTGAGGATCATGGCAGGGAGGTGACTTCGATGGGGTGATCAGAGTTACATGGAGTTGGCTTTGATGTCGCCGGGAGTTTTTCAAAAGGCGGTCGTCGGTGGTCACGAGAAAATCACAGTTCGCAGACTCGGCTGATGCGAGGTGAAGGGCATCAAAAGGAGCGAATCCCAAGGCTTCGATCTGCGATGCCCTCCCCCGCAACGAGTCAGCGGCGGGGACATGGAGGGCGGCGTATTGGGTCATGGCGATGGTGTTGTCCCGCTTGACGTGATCGGGATTTTTGAGGAGTTCCAAGACCAAGTAGTCGCTGGTGACGATGTTGAACCGGCCTTAGCGGGCTTCTTCGAGTATCCACTCGACGGCTTCAGCCTCCAACCGGACGCGGATCTGCGAGAGGTCATCGAATGGACGGTTGAAACAGCAGCAATCGAGGAATAGCAGCATGAGGCGGTGCAACTTCTGCCTGAATCCAGTGCTGAAGTCACGCAAGAGTTCCGGCGATGCCGTGGCGGTAACCATTCCGCGCAACGGGATGCCCGGGTACGGAAGGGTTTCCAAGGTGATCCTGGCTGGCCGGGCGGGACGAATCCCGCGGTCCGGTTGGGCGGGAAATGTGGGGCGGGAAAATCCCGCGATTGCTTCCGGCGGGGGGCCTTGCATAATCCCCCACAGCCCACGCATGCTCACCCTTCTCAAAATCCGCAATCTCGCCCTCGTCGATGAACTCGCCTGGGAACTCGGCTCCGGCCTCATCAGTGTTACCGGAGAAACCGGGGCCGGAAAATCGGTCATCGTCGGCGCGTTGAAACTCGTGCTCGGCGAGCGGGCGGAAAAATCGCTGATCCGCACCGGTGAGGAAACCTGCTCGGTGGAGGCGGTGTTCGAACTCAAGGATCCGCTGGAAATCAACGCGATCCTCGCAGACGGGGGGCTCGATCCATGCGAAGACACGCAGTTGATCATCCGCCGGGTGATCGGGCAGACGGCGAACCGGCAGTTCATCAATGATTCGCCCGTCACGCTCACATTGCTGAAGCGGCTGGGCGAGCATCTGGTGGATTTGCACGGGCCGCACGACCATCAGTCGCTGCTTTCGGTGGAGCGGCAGCTCTCGATGTTGGACGCCTACGCCGGAGCGGAAAACGCGGTGAACAAGTACCGCGAATTTTACCGGGCGTGGCGGACGAAGGCCGCCGAGTTGGAGGAGATCCGCCATGCGGAAAACGCGAGCGAACAGGAACTCGATCTACTCCGCTATCAGCTCCAGGAAATCGACGGAGCAAACCTCAAACCCGAGGACGAGCAGGATCTGGAAGACCGTTGGCGGCGGGCTTCGAACGCGAGCCGCCTGGTGGAAGCCGCGGCTGCCGCAACCGCCGCGCTGAGTGGCGAGGATGGAATTTTGGAGCGGCTTACAGAAGTCCAGCGGCTGGTCCGGGACTTGGAAAAACTCGATCCGTCGATCCGCGAGCGCACGGCGTCGCTCGAAACTGCCTGCCTTGAACTCCAGGATCTGGAGGGAAATCTGGTGGACTATGCCGAGGAGCTCGACATCAACCCGGCGGAGGCCGCCACACTCGAGGATCGCGTGAATCTGTTGGAATCGCTCAAGCGCAAATACGGTCCCTCGCTGAACGACGTGCTCGCCCGCCGCGACGCCGCCGCAGTGCGGCTGGATACGATTGAAAACCGCGGAGAAAAACTTGAAACGTTAGAGCGCGAGCTCGCCGATTGCCGCACGGCGTTGGATGCCGGCGGCAAATCCCTCGCGAACCTCCGCCGCAAGGCCGCACCGAAGCTGGCGAAGGAAATTTCCGGCCAGCTCAAGGATCTTGGATTCAAGCAATCGTCGTTTGAAGCGCCTCTCAAGACGCTAACGGAACCTGGGCCGCAGGGGCTGGAGTCGATCGAATTTCAATTCGGGCCGAATCCGGGCGAGCCGCTACTTCCCCTCCGGCAGATCGCCTCGTCGGGCGAAATCAGCCGGGTGATGCTCGCGGTGAAATCCGCTCTGGCAGACCAGGATGCCACGCCGTTGATGGTCTTCGACGAGATCGATGCCAACGTCGGTGGCGAGGTGGCGAAAGCGGTAGGCCGCAAGATGGCGGCGCTCGGCACGCGGCACCAGGTAGTGGCCATCACCCATTTCCCGCAGGTGGCGGCGATCGCGACGCACCATTTCGTGGTGGAGAAGGAAGTGACCGCCGGCCGCACCCGCTCGCGGCTCTATCCGGTGAGCGGCGAGACGCGGATCCAGGAACTCGTCCGCATGTTAGGTGGTGGTGGTGAACAGGCCCGCGCGATGGCCGCTTCCCTGTTGAACCCGTGAAACCCATTTTCAAGGCCACTCCGCAACCGGTCGAGTCCACCTCACAGGAACTCGCCGCCGCGCTGGGCTTGCCATGGCGCGGCCCCGGAATGCCTCGGATGGTGATCGGCCGCCGGGAGTGGATCGCGCTGCCGGATCTGGGAATCTCACCGCTGAATGCGAAAACCGATAGCGGCGCGCGCAGCTCCAGCATCCATGCGGAGAACGTGATGCTTTCCAACGATGAGAAAACCGTATGCTTCACCACGACGAACCACTATGCTGAGGTGGTTTCGTGCGAAGCTCCAGTGGCCCGACTCGCCTTGGTGAGGAGTTCCTCGGGCAGGGCAAAAAAGCGGATTTTCATCGAAACCACCGCCATGCTGGTCGGAGGATTCCGTTGGCAGATCCTGGTGAGTCTGGCGAACCGCTCGGAGATGCTTTGCCCGATGCTGCTGGGCCGTCGCGCGCTTTCCGGTTATTTCCTGATCGATCCACAGGGGGCGCATCTGCTAGGACCGCGGCGGTTGCTGAAGCCGTGAGGCTCCGATCAGCGACGGTGTTCCTAACCGCCGTTGATCGGAGTTTTCATTCACAGGCACAACCGGTGCATCCATAGGCCGGGCCGGAGTTTCCTGCGGGGCTTGAGGAAGCTGGGTATCGAGCTGGTCCTCTCGAAGCAGAAGCGTCGTGGCAGATCGGTGTAGAGCGAGATGGGTGCCTTTTGTGCCCCCTCCCCTTTCAAGCGGGCTCCGCTAACCGGACTGTGATAGTAGATGGTCCTGAGCCCGAGCTCGCCGACGATGAAGCTCACCGTGGCGCTGAGCATGGCCTCGTCCCACCATTGCCGGGAAAGGCGCAGCCGCTCGTTCCAGTAGCGGAGGACAAATGCCGCATCGACTTCTTGACCGTAGAGGCTGATCGTTTTCAGCTTGTGCCGTTTGATCTGGTCCACGTGGTAGGAAACCTCGCGAAGCCGGTCGTTCTGGATTTCCTCGATCAACACCTCCCCAGTCTCCCAGTCGAGATCGATGCGGGCCCAGGCCAGCGTGCGGTGTTTGCCTTCGTGGATGGGATGGTAACTGAGTTCGAATGGATCGTCCTCCCGGTTAGGAAATTTCCTTTCCATCAGGCGCGCGTCGCCTTCATTGAGGTTGAGCTGGAGCACGATGTTCCAGTTGCGTTCCTTGCGGCTGGTCTGGATCCAGCCGTCGAAGAGCCCGAGCGTGAGCCGGTAGGTCTCAGCCTCGTCTGGCCATAACAACGCGAGGTCGTCGGCGGTCGGTGACTTTTTCCCAAGTGATCCCAGCCATGCGCGGAGCCGTGGCTTTTCCAACAGCTTCGCCATCGGGGTTTGTTTGATATCCTGCAGGCTGGCCTGGCGGAGACCCAGTTTCAATAGGGAGACGGCGTACCAGTCCTTGCCATAGGTGAAGAGCGTGCGGCCGCCGGGCAGG
Source organism: Akkermansiaceae bacterium (assembly GCA_041736495.1). Classification (GTDB taxonomy): domain Bacteria; phylum Verrucomicrobiota; class Verrucomicrobiia; order Verrucomicrobiales; family Akkermansiaceae; genus Luteolibacter. The sequence continues at coordinate 24,768 of JBGSTM010000039.1, read as the reverse complement.
CAGGAGCGCAACTCCTCGGCTTCGAGTTGTTTCATTGAATTTTGATTCGGGCAGCGGGGCATGAATCTGCCGGGCTGCGGTTGTGTGAGCGGGTGTTTTGCTGGCGGCTCGCTACGGGAGGATCGCCAACAGCCATGAATGAGGCCCTCCTCGGCGGGAGGCGGGACTGCTTCAAATCAGGGCTTGGAACACGGGACACGCATGGGAATCAAAATGGATGCGGGGAGTGCCTATCCGGCATGGAGGTTAGGCGCAAGGACAAAGTCGTCCATACGCAAAAACAGCCAGCCGTTCGCACGGCTGGCTGTTGGGAGAACAGGCAGGAATGCCTGTGTCACAGATGAATCAATAACGGTATTGCTCGCCTTTGAACGGACCTTCGACCGGGACGTTGATGTAGTCCGCTTGGGCCTGCGTGAGAGTCGTGAGCTTGGCTCCGACTTTGGCGAGGTGGAGACGGGCGACTTCCTCGTCGAGGTGTTTTGGAAGCACGGTGACTTGGCCGGGCTTGTTGGTTTCACGGTTTTTCCAGAGGTCGATTTGCGCGAGCGTCTGGTTGGTGAAGCTGTTGGACATCACGAAACTCGGGTGGCCGGTGGCGCAGCCGAGGTTCACCAGGCGGCCTTCAGCGAGCATGTAAATGCTGTTGCCGGTCGGGAAGGTATACTTATCGACTTGTGGCTTGATGTTGGTGCGCTTCACGCCGGGAGCTTCGTTGAGCTTGTCGATCTGGATCTCGTTGTCGAAGTGGCCGATGTTACAAACGATGGCCTGGTCCTTCATCTTCTCCATGTGCTCGAGGCGGATGATGTCAAAGTTGCCGGTGGTGGTGACGTAGATGTCGCCCCAGCCGAGCGTGTCTTCGAGGGTAAGGACGCGGAAGCCTTCCATGGCGGCTTGCAGCGCGCAGATCGGATCCACCTCAGTGACGACCACTTGCGCGCCTTGGCCGCGGAGGGCTTGGGCGCAGCCTTTGCCGACATCGCCGTAGCCGCAGACGACGCCGACCTTGCCGGAAATCATCACGTCGGTGGCGCGCTTGATGCCGTCCACGAGCGACTCGCGGCAACCGTAGAGGTTGTCGAACTTCGACTTGGTGACGGAGTCGTTCACGTTGATGGCTGGCACTAACAACGTGCCGGCCTTGGCCATTTGATAGAGGCGATGGACACCGGTGGTGGTTTCTTCGGAAACACCTTTCCAGTCCTTCACGATCTTCGCGAAGATTCCGGGTTGTTTGGCGTGCACGTCCTTGAGGAGGTCCTTGATGACTTGTTCCTCGTGGTTGCCGGACGGGGTGTTGACCCAGTCGGAACCGTTTTCAAGTTCGTAGCCCTTGTGGATGAGGAGGGTCGCGTCGCCGCCGTCATCGACGATGAGTTCCGGTCCAAGGCCTGCCGGATTGACCAGCGCCTGCCAGGTGCACCACCAATATTCTTCCAAAGTCTCGCCCTTCCAAGCGAAGACCGGGATTCCCTTGGCGGCAATCGCGGCTGCGGCGTGGTCCTGGGTGGAGAAGATGTTGCAGGAAACCCAGCGCACTTCGGCCCCCAGATCGGCGAGCGTCTCGATGAGAACCGCTGTCTGGATCGTCATGTGAAGCGAGCCCATGATGCGGACACCCTGCAGCGGCTTGTCTTTGCCGTATTTCTCACGGGTGGCCATGAGGCCTGGCATTTCGTGCTCGGCGATTTCGATTTCCTTGCGGCCGAAGTCGGCGAGGCCGATGTCTTTTACTTTATAGTCTGTGAAGCTCATGTTTTTAGTTGATAGATGATGAAATTAGCCGACCGCCTTCTTGAGGGCGGCGGCTTTGGCGGTGGATTCCCAGGTGAGGTCCTTGTCGTCCTTGCCGAAGTGTCCGTAGTTGGTGGACTTCGAGTAGATGGGGCGAAGCAGATTCAGCTGCTTGACGATGTCGGCAGGTTTGAAGGAAAAGGTCTTCTTCACGGAAGCGAGAATCTTCTCGTCGCTAACCGAACCAGTGCCGAAGGTGTCGATGTGGATCGACAGCGGTTCAGGGTGACCGATGGCGTAGGCGAACTGAATTTCGCAACGCGTTGCCAGACCTGCCGCGACAACATTCTTCGCGACCCAGCGGCCCATGTAGGCGGCGGAGCGGTCAACCTTCGATGGATCCTTACCGGAAAATGCCCCGCCACCGTGACGGCCCATGCCTCCGTAACTATCGACAATGATTTTGCGTCCCGTGAGGCCGGTATCGCCCTGCGGGCCACCCACGACGAAACTGCCAGTGGGATTGATGTGATACTCGGTGTCCTTGGTCAGCATGTTTTTTGGAAGGACTTTTTTGATCACCTGTTCGATGCAGAATTTTTCGATCTCCGCGTGGCTCGCACCTTCGGCGTGTTGGGTGGAAATCACCACGTTTACAATCCGTGTCGGCTTGTCATCGACATACTCGACAGCCACTTGCGACTTCGCGTCGGGGCGAAGCCATTTGGCAAGCTTGCCAGCTTTGCGGATGCGTGTGAGCTCACGGCCCAAGCGGTGGGCGAACATGATCGGTGCTGGCATCAGCTCTGGAGTTTCATCGCATGCATAGCCGAACATGATTCCCTGATCTCCGGCGCCCTGTTCCTTGTGCTTCTTCCCTTCTGCAGCGGCTGCGTCCACGCCTTGGGCGATGTCCGGGGATTGCGGCGTGAGGTAGTTGTTGATGAAAATCTTATCGGCATGGAACACATCATCGTCGTTTGTGTAACCGATGCCGCGGATGGCTTCGCGGATGACCTTCTCAATGTTGATGACCGTGCCGATGGGAGTTTGCTTTCCGATCTTCGGAATACTGATTTCGCCACCGACGACAACCACATTGCTCTTCACGAACGTTTCGCAAGCTACGCGGCTTTTCGGATCGATGGTGAGGCAGGCGTCAAGGATGGCGTCCGAGATGGTGTCGGCGACTTTGTCCGGATGGCCTTCGCCGACGGATTCTGAGGAAAAAATGTAGGTGCTCATGTGCTTTTTAATTTTCGTATCGTCAAATCGTGATGCGTTGATGCATCATCACCCGCATGGCGTCAATGCTGAAATCACTCAAGCTTCTTTCCGACCCGACAAGACTGCGGATTCTCATGCTGGTGGAGCACGAAGCACTGTCAGTGGCCGAACTGCAGGAGGTGTTGGGAATGGGCCAAAGCCGGATTTCCACCCAGCTGTCGCAATTGAAAATGGAGGGACTGGTGAACGACGAGCGCAGCGGGAAAAACAACATTTACACCTGCACCGCCGATCCGGATCTGATGGAAGTCGCTCGCCTGGCAGCGGCGGAGGTAACCGAAGTCGGAAATGATGCGGCCGCGCTCCGGCATTTGTTGCGCAAGCGCAAGGACAGTTCCCGCGCTTACTTCGACGAGCTGGCGGGCCGATTCGGCAAAGACTACGTCCCGGGACGATCGTGGAAAGCACTCGCCGAGGCACTCATCAAGGTGCTCAACTATCAAACGGTTGCCGATCTCGGTGCCGGTGAGGGCACGCTGGCCCAGTTGCTGGCACAGCGCGCGGAAAAGGTCATCGCGGTGGACCTCTCGCCGAAAATGGTCGAATTCGGGCAAAATCTTGCCACTCAGAACGGCCTGACCAATTTGGAATATCGCATTGGCGACATCGAAGAGCCGCCGATCGAAGACGCGACCCTGGATCTCGCGATTCTGAGCCAGGCGCTGCACCACGCCGAGCATCCGCAGCGGGCGCTTGACGCGGCTTTCCGGATTTTGAAATCCGGTGGCCGGCTGATCGTGCTCGATCTGTTGCAGCACCATTTCGAAGAAGCGCGGGAACTTTATGCCGACCGTTGGCTGGGATTTTCCGAGAGCGATTTATCGGCGATGTTGGAGAAATCCGGATTTACGGCGATTGAAGTGATCGTGGCGGACCGCGAATCCGTGGAACCGAAATTCCAGACTTTGCTCGGGATCGGTGTTCGCCCCTAGTCTTGCCAAATGGCTCCCTCCATGAGAGCTGAGGCCCATGCGATTTTTGATTCCGGCGATCATCGCCTTTCCGTTTGCGGGTTGTGTGCCAGACCGTCCCATGCCGACTCCGCTTCCGGCCGCTCAGGTGGCGAACGTTGTCCCGCCGCCATCCCCTTCCCCGGTTCCATCTGAACCGGTGACTCCTCCCATCGTGACGGTCCGGACCCTTTCCGGCATCACTTTCGAAGGCATAGCTTTCGATTCACGAGACTTACAGCTCGTGGTTGCGGATCAGCCCGATGGTCCGGGCTCACTCTATGCCGATGCCATGGCGGCGGCCCGGGCACGTGGCGGAGTGGCAGCCATCAACGCGGGCTTTTTCACCCCGGAGGGAGCTCCGCTGGGACTGGTGGTTTCATCGGGGAAATCGTCCGGTTCATGGAATTCCGCGTCATCCCTTGGAAGCGGCGTCTGGTCCCGGAAAGCGTCCGGCAGCGCCACTATTTCACGGCGGGAAAAACTGGGGCGAAACGGAGCGATGAGCATGCAGGAGCTGATCCAAGCCGGTCCGCTCCTGGTCGAACACGGCCGGGCTGTCGGGGGACTTGAAGCCACCAAATCCAGCGCCCGCTCGGTGATTCTATGGGACGGCGGGACGCGCTGGTGGATCGGTGTCGGCAGCCCATGCACCCTTGCCACACTCGGGCAGGCGCTCGCCAGCGGCCAACCCGCAGGATGGCCCGTCCGCCAGGCACTCAACCTGGATGGAGGTCGATCCACCGACCTCTGGATCTCCGACGGAATCTCCGGCGGCCCGGTTTCCCGCCGACCACCGTGGAACCGACAGGTGCGGAACTTCCTCGTCCTTGTCGCGAAATAGTGGGTTTGTGACATTTCCGCCTGAAAACGAACGTTGGACAGCTGGGCCCCGCGTGATAGCGTTTTCCCCCACCCGTATGAAACTCATGTCCCGGGCAATTCTCATTCCCGCACTCGCAACCGCACTCGGCCTCGCCTCGTGCGCCAGCGTGACGAACATGGGAAAAGGGTCTCTGGCGTTTGTGAAAAAAACCACGAAGGCCACCACCACCAAGGTGGCCGAACTTTCCACCATGGCGGTCGACAAAATCAGCCCGCCCGGTGTCAAGGTCGTCGAGGTTCGGGAAAAGGATTTGGAAAAACTTCCGTCCGGCCAGGAGCGCGCGCTCGCCTACCAGAATACCCGCAAGCGCAGCTTCTGGTTCTTCGGCGGCCCGGTGGATTTTAAAGAGCCCAGCCTGCCTGAAGCCGGTGGAGAGATGGATGGAAGCCTGCTTCCGCCGAAATCTCCATAAAGTTGATATTCGGCCCACCGGCTCATTCCCGGCTTGATTGACCCGGTTCATGAGTCGATCATCACCCGCATGTCACGGACGTATTGTGTTCACCTTCTCGCCCTCGTCTTCACGGGCGCGCTGATCACCTCCTGCGGCGGAAATCCGCCACCCCGCGCCCAACCTCGCGCTCCTCTGGTTGCAAAACCCGTTGCGGATTCCCAGCCAGTCCGAGTCGCTGCCATTCCCCCGACCGCCCCGCCTCCGGTGGTTGCTGAAAGTGCCATCGTCATCGATGTGGTCAGCGGCAGGGTGCTTTACGCCAAAAACGCCGATGCCCCGCGCGCGGTTGCCAGCACCCAGAAAATCGTCACTGCCCTCTGCGTCCTGGATGCCGGAAACATCGACAAACCGGTCACCATCACGGCATCCGACGGAGCCTGTGAGCCCACCAACCTCTACCTGAAGGCGGGCGAAGTCTATCCGCGGCGCGAACTGACCAAGGTACTCATGGTGAAAAGCGCCAACGACGTCGCCCGCGCTCTTGCCCGCGATGTCGGAGGGAGTCAGGAAGGATTTTCCAACCTGATGAACCAAAAAGCCGCTTCCCTCGGCATGCGCAACTCGAATTTCATCAACCCGAACGGCCTGCCCCAAGTCGGCCAATATTCGACCGCCCGCGACATGGCGATCGCCGCCCGGGCCGCTTACCGCAGTCCGTTGATCCGCTCGTTCACCGCGACCAAAGGGTTTACCTTCCGCTTCAACGACGGCCGCACGCGGTTCATCGAAAACACCAACAAGCTTTTGAAAACCCTGCCCTATTGCGACGGGTTGAAAACCGGCACCACCAATGCCGCCGGTCGTTGCCTAGTGAGCAGCGGTTCGCTCAACGGCCGGTCCGTCATCGTGGTCGTGTTGAAATCCAATACGCCGAACGTCTGGAAGGACTCCAGCAAGTTGATGGCCTGGGCACTCGAACGCCCGGTTTCGGGATCCTGAATGGCCAGCCCCGCCGAGGCTCTCCAACAGCTTGCCGCTGGGGGTCTGCTGCGCACCCTGCGGCCGCTTGACTCGCCGACCGGATCACAGGTGGTCCGCGATGGGAAACAGCTCTGGAACTTCGCCTCCAACGATTACCTCGGCCTTGCCCGGCATCCGGAGATCGAAGCGGCGCTGATTGAAGGAGTTCAAAAGTATGGTGCCGGTTCCGCCGCCTCCCGGCTCGTCTGCGGGACACTTCCACCGCACCGCCTGTTGGAAATCGCTCTGGCCGAGGCGAAACAAGCGCAGGCAGCACTCACTTTCTCCTCCGGCTTCGCCACCGCGCTCGGCGTGATCCCCGCCATCGTGGGCCCGGCGGATTTTGTCATTCTCGACAAACTCTCGCACGCCTGCCTGGTCGATGCCTCGCGGCTTTCCGGTGCGACCCTCCGCGTGTTCCCCCACAACGATCTTGGAAAATTGGAGCGCCTGCTCATTTCCACCCGTGAAAAGAATCCCGCCGCCCGCATCCTTGTCGCCACTGAATCCGTCTTTAGCATGGACGGCGACCTATGCCCCCTGCGTGAAATCGTCGAGCTCACGGAATCTCACGGCGCCCTGCTGCTTCTCGACGAGGCCCACGGATTCGGCATCTTCGGCGAGCACGGCATGGGGCTCGCCGAACAGGAAAATCTCCAACAGCGCGTCACCTTCCAGATGGGCACGCTCAGCAAGTCCGCCGGACTGTCCGGCGGTTACCTCGCCGCTTCACGCGACTGGATCGACCTCCTCACGAACCGCGCGCGGTCGTTCATTTACTCCACCGCCCCGCCGCCTGCGCTGGCTCACGCCGCCATTGCCTCCCTCGCCCTGATCCGTTCCGCAGAGGGCGATTCGCTCCGCTCAAAGCTCCGGGAAAACATCGCAAGGCTTTCACCGCAATCCACACCCATCATCCCCAAACTGCTGGGCACCAATGAAGCCGCCCTCGCTGCGGCCACGTCTCTCGAGCAAGCGGGTTTTCTCGTGCCGGCCATTCGTTACCCGACCGTCCCCAGAGGTACCGCCCGCCTGCGGATCAGCGTTTCCGCCGCCCATCCGCCGGAGGCGGTCGCATTGCTCGCCGCAGTTCTGGCGGAATCCTAGCAGTTGGACGAAACCAGCGGACAGGGAATCGCGATCACCTGCATGCCCGCCCGTTGCGCGGCGAGGATGCCGGCCGGCGCGTCTTCCAGCGCCAGACACTTCGCCGGATTCACACCCAGCAGGTGCGCGGCTTTCAGGAAGATCTCGGGCGCGGGCTTGCCATCGGTCACGTCGTCCGCAGTCACCACTTCATCGAACCAATCCGAGACGCCCACAATCTTGAGCGTCTTCTCGATGACCATCCGCGAGCCGCCGGTTGCAATCGCCATCGGCACCTTGCCGCGGAGACTTTCCGCAAAAGCGGCGACTTCCTCGATCAGGGTCACCGTGTCGAGACGCTTGAGAAAGGCCTCGCGCTTTGCCATCGCCACCTTGATCGGATCCAGCTTCAAGTTGTATTCGTCATTCAGCTCCACCACGATGTCCATCGTCGGCCGGCCGCCCATTGCAAAGAACACGTCTTCTTTGAAAATGCCACCGGCTCCATAAAGCGCGAGGGCTTCGCACCAGGCGTCGAAGTGAGCGGGCATCGAGTCAACGAGCGTGCCGTCGCAGTCGAAAATCACACCTTCAAAGCCACTGCTGGGGAACAAAAACGGACCGATAGTTGCCATGTCGCCGCACGGCTTAGGGACAGGAACAGGCCTTGGCAAGAGCAGTCGTTGAGAAATTTCCGGGTGTTTTCCGGGAGTGCCGAAATGGTCACGGGAATTACAATCCGACCCTTTGATTTTCGTAGATTCCCGCGCTCACCGTCTTGATTTCGGCGTCAGCATTTTCGAAAGAAACCTTGCCGCGCACGATCACGCCGGGGGCGAACTTCATGGGTCCGTTGACCGTCATCGAGTCACAATCGACGAGGCTCGGCACGCCCAGTCCTTCGATCTGGTCCACCAGTTTGTATTCATCGGAAAGCGAGATCACCGGCGGCACTCCTCCGCGCGAGGCGGCGAGGCGGACCTGGCCGTTTTCCAACACCTCGTAGGCGTCGGATCGGAGGGCGAGCAAATCCCCGGTCGTCTTGACCGGAGCAAACCGGCTGCGCGGCACGTCGATGGCAGTCGATCCTTCGAAACACTCGATGGCCGCGCCCATGGCGATTTCGAGCTGCACGACCGGCGTGGATTTCTTGTCGCGCGGATCCACGGTCTTGTTGTTGCGGATCATCGGCAGCGGCAGCACGCCGGAATCGGCCGCAAGCTGCTCCTTGAGCAAGTCCAGGCGGAGCCACAAGCTGTTGGTATTGAAATATTGGTGACGGTCGATGTCCTGGAAGGCCTCGACATCTTCCTCGGGCGTCTGCGCGACTTCACGGAGCAACAACCGTCCGTCCGACTTCCGCACGGCGAGATGCCCGCCCTTGCGGTCCGCAGCGGTCCGACGAGTGACTTCCATGAGGAAAGGCGCGCCGGATTTTGCGAAATATGCCAGAATCGCCGGGTCGAGAATGGCTCCCAGATTGTCGGAATTCGAAACGAACGCGTATTTCACGCCCTCCGCAAGCAAGCGGTCCAACCAGCCGCTGCCGACCAGCGCCGGATAAAGGTCGCCATGACCCGGCGGACACCACTCCAGATCCGGATCGGCGGGCCATGACACCGGGTCGAACGTCGCGGCGTCGATTTTCGGAATCTGGTTCTGCATCAGCTCAACTTCCGAGGTGTCGGCGAGACCGTCCGCCCGGTATTTTTCCAAATGCCCGAGGGTGTCCTCGCTGGTACTGAAACTGTTCATCAGGAGCAGGCGGACATTCGCGCCACTGGTTTTCCGGAGGTCGAGGATTTGCCGCACCATGAGGTCGAGGAAGTTCACCCCGTCGCGCACGGCGAGCAGGCTTTTAGGGCCTTGGAGGCCCATGCTGGTGCCCAGGCCGCCATTGAGCTTGATCACCACGGCCTGCGAAAGCAGCCCTGCGTCCGCTGCCTCGGCCGTCGCGATGGAATCGAACGAGGGCAGTCCCACCGCCGGTGAAATCGAACCTTCCGGGATCATTCCCGTCTCCTTGCGCAACAGTGCGTCGTAGTTCCGTCGGAAAGCGCGGACGGCGGCATCTCCCATCCCGGCGGCGGTCATCTTGGTCTCAAAAGCAGTGAAATTTCCCATGTGTTTGTGGCGGTTCGTGCCGAAATTGAACAGACAACTGCTGGCGGTCACGCGGAAAATTCCCTTTCGCAAGGTCCGTCCGCACGAGTCCGGAAAGAGGCATGGAAGACCCGTAAAGAATCTTGCACCTACAACAATCAGCTTTAGGTTCCGGGGCATTCAATTCATTTCCTGAATTCTTATTTTTGTGAAGTTCCTTGCCCCGAGCCTCCGTGTTGCAAGTGCCGTATGGATGGCAACCACTCCGGCGAGCGCCGGTTGGCAGGATGACATCGGACTTACCCGATTGCAGCTTCTCGCCGGTTCCGAACTGCCAACCGCACCAAGCCAGGGGCTCACCCAAGTCGAGGCAAATGAAACCGCCGGCAACTTCGAACCGGACACCACGAACCCGCTTTTCTCCGGCAAGACGTTCACTCACAAATCCGGCGCATCCGGTGTCAGCGGGCACGCCACCGCCGCCGCCAATTTTTTCTACGGCTCCGGCAGCCAGATTCCGGGTGCTTGCGGCGTGGATCTTTATGGCGCAAGCAACTGGCTGAATTCCGGATTCCTTCGCATGGGAACCAGCAAAGCGCCGTTGATCGAACTCAAGGCCATCCAGAACCACAGCTGGATCGGCGAAATCAGCGGATCGTTGACGCTGGCGCAAGCCACGGACATCGGGCTACGGCTTGATTTCGCCATTCAGCGGGATGGATTTGTGAGCGTGGTGGGAGTCAACAACGGCTTCAGCACCACGCTGCCGGCGATCCTTTGTCAAAGTTTCAATTCGATTTCCGTCGGTCGGACCGATGGAGCCCACAGCGCGGGACTCACTACGATTGATACCATCAACCGGATGAAACCCGACATCGTCGCCCCCGAATCCGCCACGAGTTGGACCACACCGATCGTGGCCGGGACTGCAGGCATGCTGCACGCGAAGCTGTTCAACAATTACTCCATCACCGGTCCCCATCTGCCGCGAATCGTAAAGGCGCTGCTGCTCGCCACTGCGACCAAGGGCACGGTGCCGGATTGGAACAACTCCCCGAGCTCCCCGCTCGACTCCATCTACGGAGCGGGCGAACTCAACGTCTGCCTCGCCTACACCGCGCTCCGCACCGGGAGAGCCACCGCATCGAGCTCCATTCTGCATCCACCCCGCGGCTGGGCTGCCGAGACAGCGACATCAGCCACCGGGAAGACCTATTTTTTCAGCATCCCGTCAGGAGTTCCCTCGACACCGTTCTGTGCCGCCCTCACCTGGCACCGGATTGTGACCGATCAGCTCGCCGGCAGTTCCTGGGGAGACCTGGGTTCGTCCCTCCACGACCTCAGCCTCCGTCTCTATCAAGCCAACGGCTTCACGCTCGGCTCCGAGATCGCCGCCAGCACCAGCGCCGTCGATAATGTGGAGCTTATTTACCAATCCGCACTGCCACCCGGAAACTATGCGCTGAAGGTGGAGAACAGTAACACCAACTCCGCCGATTTCGCGCTCGCTTGGCACTGCCTGCCCGCCGTCACCGTGGCTGCCACGGTTTCGACCGCCAAGGAAATCGATGGCCAAAGCGGACTCATCACGTTCACCCGCACCGGCGACACCACGCTGCCCTTGCTGGTGCCGCTCGTGGTCACGGGTAGCGCCATTTCCGGCACTCATTTCCTACCGCTACCCGCCAGCGTCACCTTTCCTGCGGGTCAAGGATCGACCACGCTGCAGGTCTCGCCCATCGCCGATTCCATCGCCCAGGGAAACAGAACCGTAATCGTGGCCGTAGGCACCGATTTCGCGTCGGTCCGGGATCCCGGGCAGACGGCAGTGGTGACGATCGAGGACAAGCCTGCCGACGGCTGGAGAAGCATCAATTTCTCACCGGCCGAACTCACCAACCCCGCTGTAAGCGGTGACCAGGCGGACCCGGACGGAGATACCCTGCCCAATTTGATCGAATACGCGCTCGGCCTGCCTCCGAAATCCCCGAACCATCCACCCGTTCCCATGATCGACTCCAACGGCTACCTGACACTTGCCGTCAGCAAGAATCCCGCGGCCACCGATATCACCTGGGGGGCCGAAGTCACAGGAGATTTCACCACTTGGCCCAACGCCATCCTCACGCATTCACCGGACACCTTTACCGCGCGCGATCATGTCCCGCAAGGCACTGCGGACAGACGTTTCATCCGCTTGAAGATCACCCGACCGTAGTCTGTTTATACGATCCGCACCAAAGCCCTGGGCCTTGAAATGACCACGGGCGCCGGATCCCTATTTCCGACGCCCGTGGGCCCTTTGGGGGGCGCCCTTCTTGGGGGCTGTTGTGCTATCCCTTACACGGCGGATGTTGCCACAATCCGGCCATAACTCAATAGCGCATTCACGTAGCCTTGGAAAATTCTCCGGGCGCATCTTCCCGAAATGACCACGGGCGTCGGATCCCTATTTCCGACGCCCGTGGGCCCTTGGGGGGCTGCTCTTTCGAGGGGGCGGTTGTGCTATCCCTTACGCCCATGAAACTGCCACAATCCGGCCACATCTCCATTACGTGATCGCGTAGGTGCGAGTTAGATCCGCCCCGCCGCCTTGATGTCGAAATAGCGGTTCGCCAGCGCCACGGCGAACCCCTGCGCCGTCGAATCGAGCGTGAGCACACCGAGCGCTCCCAAGGTTGCCAGCACCTCCCGCCGCTCCTGAATGTAATGATCCGCAGCCAGGAATGTCAGCGCGGAGGAGAACGAAACCACCGGATCCGCGACGGCATCCTCCACCGTCCGTTCCCGCATGCTGGCAAGCAGCACCAGATGCCGCGACTTGAGCACTTGCAGCGCCGGCACCAGTTCCTTGCCGTCCTCGCCGCGTAAATTCGTGAGGAGAATCACCAGCGACCGGCGACGCTGGCGGATCATCAATTGCTCCACCGCTCCGCTGAAATCACTCGGCGCGTCCGTGGTCTGATAGTCGTAGAGGTGGTTGAGCAACACCGGCATCGCGTGCGCCCCCTTCACTGGCGGCAGCCAGCGGTCCGAGCCGCCGAAGGATTTCACCGCGACCTGGTCGCCCTGCCGCAGCGCGAGATGCGAGACGAGCAGGATCGCGTTCAAAATATGGTCGAACTGCGGCAGCCCGCCGTCGAGCGCGCGCATCCGGCGGCCGGTATCCAGCAGGAAAACGACCGATTGGTTCCGCTGTTCCTGATAGTCGCGGCTGATGAGCATCTGCCGCCGCGACGACGCCTTCCAGTCGATTTGCGCCAGCGGGTCACCGTCGCGGTAGTCACGGAGCTGATGGAAGTCCCGGCTCGATCCCGGGTGCGGCCGCCGCACGATGCCCATCGGGCTCTCCCGATGCTGCATGGCAAGCAGGGCGAACCGCACCACCGGCTCGTAGTTCGGATAGACCTTCACCGTTTCCGCGGAGAGATGCCGGGTTTTCCTCGCCCACAGCCCCAGCGGGGAAATCCGTCGCACCTGCACCGGGCCGAATTCCGCCTCACCCCGCTCCGACAAGGTCACCGGATGGAACACCCGGATTTCCCTCCCGGCCGGCACCTCGCCACACCACGGCAGCGTTGGCGCGTCCGCCCCCTGCGGAATCCCGTCGAAAACCTCCACCTTCGCCACCTGCCCGCCCTCGTTCCGCAAAATCAACCTCACCTCGCCGCTCTCGCCCAGAGCGAACCGCCCCGGCAGACGGCGCAGCACCTCGATGGGCCGCCGGATCCGTGCCAGCACGGCATCCACCGCCACCACCACCAGAACTCCCAGCCCCAGCCACCACCAAGGCTGGATCAGGACCGGCACCGCGACTGCGGCGAGCGCGAGCAACAGCCAGACAAATGTCCAGGTCAGCAATCGGGTGGTGGGGCTCATTTCATGGGATTTCCAGCTGCCCGAACTTCTGCCGGATTTCCGCCCCAGGTCAAAGGTCGAATCTCAGCGACCGCCGATTTTCAACACCTTTTGCGGACCAGCAGAAAGCAACCCACCGCCCCCATCAGCAAACTCCACGATGTCGCCTCGGGCACCGGACGCAATACCCGCCCGGAAAGACCGATTCCTCCCGCCTCCCCCGGCACCAAAACCGCGGTCGATGCAAATTCCGGACGCCTCTCGGCAGCGGGCGACAAACTCAGCGGGGTGAGAACCAGCAAGATACGAAACAGGGACATGAACTTCACGGGACTTGAAGGTTGCGTTAGGAAACAACAAGGAATGTTTAATAAACCGTCGTCCTGAATGTCAACTTTTATGAAATATTTTTGAACGAAGCTCACAAACCCCGTCCACCCCTCCAGCATTTTAAAAATTTCCAGGATTTTTCCGCCCACATCAGGATTCCAACGAATTACAACAGATACAACCGACTCCCTGCTTGGTCGTATGGAATGCAACGACTCTGGACCGCACCAATCTGATCCTCAAAATCGCTTCACTTCCACCGAGGACGCGAATACCGCCGCTTCCAGATCACCGAAAGCGCTGAAAATTTTGCAGATCCGTGGCGGAAATGGATCGTCAGATCCTGCATACATTTCTGAATTGTCATGATTCGTTGACTTCCTGGTGTGGGCGGAATTTTTGTACATTCGCATGAAATTCAGATCACTCATACTCACCCTTGCCTGTTTCAGCGCCGCCTCCTTGCAAGGAGCCGTCGTCCTCACCATCGACATCAGCAATCCCTCCGCCGTCGTTTTCACCAGCGTCGCCAACAACTCCCAGATCACGGGAGATCTCTACGTGAACTTCAGCGGCGGAATCTCGATAAGGGACTTTTTCACACAGAACGAGTTCATTGCCGCCTTGGGAATCAACGGTGATTGGAAATCGCTGGGCGCGATCGCCGGGTTCAATGAAATAGCCACTTTTGTATTCGGCGACCCCGCCGTGGTGCCTGGCGTCGATCTGAGCATCTACAATTCCACCGCTTCACTGGCTGATGATCAGAACCTGCTCGACTCCAAGGCTCCATTCTCAGGTTCATCCATCACCAACATGGAAGCCTACACTTACCTGCCTGAGGTCGGAGAAACAGGAGATGTCCATTTGGGATATCTTTCTTCGCAAGGCGGAGTGATCGGCCAGTGGGTCGTCATTCCGGAGCCGTCCACCGCCATTCTCAGCCTGCTTGGCGTGACCGCTTTGCTACGCCGTCGCCGGTAATTCGAAGCGCCAAACACCTACCCTCCTCAAGATCATGGATTTCCCGTAATTTTCGCCGCTTTGTCGGTTGCACAGAGCCGCTGGCGTGACAAACTCAGCGCAGAAATCGATGACAACGGAAAACTTGCAAGAGCGGATCGCGGAGACGAGTGGCTGGATTCAGGCGGTGAAGGATGAAATGGCGCAGGTGCTCGTCGGCCAGGAGCGGCTGGTGGACCGCCTGCTGATCGGGCTGCTGTGCAACGGCCACATCCTGCTCGAAGGCGTGCCCGGACTGGCGAAAACCCTCGCGGTTAAAGCGCTTTCCGGCTCGTTGCACGCCACCTTCGCGCGGTTCCAGTTCACCCCGGACCTGCTGCCGGCCGACCTGGTGGGCACGATGGTCTACCACCCGCAGGAAACGAAATTCGAGCCGAAGCTGGGCCCGATCTTCAACAACCTCATCCTCGCCGACGAAATCAACCGCGCCCCGGCCAAGGTGCAGTCCGCGCTGCTCGAAGCGATGCAGGAGCGGCAGGTCACGCTCGGCGACCGCTCGTACCCGCTGCCCAAGCCGTTCCTGGTGCTGGCCACGCAAAACCCGATCGACCAGGAGGGCACCTACCAGCTCCCGGAAGCGCAGCTTGACCGGTTCCTGCTCAAGGTGACCGTCGGCTACCCGAGCAAGGACGAGGAACTGGAAATCCTCGATAAAATGGCGACCTCCACCCCGCCCTACCAGACGAAAACCGTCGCCACGCCCGAGCAGGTCGCCGCGTCGCGGGAGCTGGTGAACGAGATTTACATCGATCCGGCGATCCGGAAATACATCGTCCAGATCATCCACACCACGCGTTTCCCCGCGCTGGTGGACGCGCCGTTGAAGAACCTCGTCCGCTCCGGAGCCTCGCCGCGGGGCACCATCAATCTCGCGCTCACCGCCCGCGCCCGGGCCTTCATGCAGGGCCGCGCGTTCGTGACGCCGCAGGACGTGAAGGACATGGCGCTCGATGTGCTCCGCCACCGGATCCTGCTGACTTACGAGGCGGAAGCCGAGGAAATGACCACCGACTCGGTGATCGAACGCATCATGAACAAGGTCGCGGTGCCGTAAGGATTTGAAAGTTGAAATTTCAAATTTGAAATCAACAGATGCTGACGGACGAACAGATCGACGAAATGATGGCGCGCGTGCGCAAGCTGGAGCTAAAGGCCCGGCGGTTGGTGCGCGAGTCGTTTTCCGGCGAGTATTTGTCGTCGTTCCGCGGGCAGGGGCTGGATTTCGACGACTTCCGCGAGTACCAGCACGGCGACGAGGTGCGGTTCATCGACTGGAACGTGACGGCGCGGATGAACATGCCGTTCGTGCGGAAATTCAGGGAAGAGCGTGAGCTTTCGGTGATCATCGCCGTGGATGTCTCCGGCTCGGCGGACTACGGCAGCGTCTCGCTGAGCAAGCGTGAGATCGCCGCGGAAACGGCGGCGGTGCTCGGATTCAGCGCGCTGCACAATGGCGACAAGGTCGGCCTGCTCATCTTCGCCCACGAGCCGATCCTGTTCATCCCGGCGGAAAAAGGCAGCCGCCACCTGCTGCGGATGATCCGCGAAATCCTCGTCGCCAAACCGGAACAGCCCGGAACTTCGGTCGCCCAGGCCTGCGATTTCCTGGTGCGCACGCTGCGTCGGAAATCGGTGGTTTTCATGATTTCCGACTTTTTCTCCGACCCGCTGGACAAGCCGCTCGGGAAGCTGGCGAAAAAGCATGAAAGCATCGCCCTTCGCGTCATGGATCCGCTGGAAGCCACGCTGCCGAATGCGGGAAAAGTCGTGATGATCGACCCGGAAACGGGTTTCGAAACCCAGGTCAATACCTCCAATGCAAATCTGCGGATGGGATACGCCAAACTGATGGCCAGACAACAAGAAGGCGTGGCGGCGGTTTTCAAGAAGCACGGCATCGACGCCGCGGACTTGTATACGAACGGCGACACGCTGGCAGCCCTTCACCGGCTCCTGAAAAAGCGCAGCCGCCGGCGCTCCGGATAGAAAAACGATGAACGATAAATCCGGAACCTTCGAACTCATGGAACCACCTTCGCCCGAGGCGTTGGTCCCCGACTCACCGGTCGAACCATGGATGATTACTGTCCCGATTGTTCTGGCCTTGTGTGTGATGGCGATTTTTTTACTTAAAAAGAAGAAACGAGCCTCGGTGGATCCGCTTGCAGCACGCAATGCCGCCTACACCGAGGCCGCCGCCGCGCTCGGGAAAATCGGCTACGTGACCGGCCGCGACGCCGCGATCCAGTCTTCGCTGATCCTGCGGAGATACCTCTCAGCAGCAGCGGGCGACCCGGCCCTGTTCGAGACTCAGGAAGAAACGATTTCCCGGCATGAGGCGCTCAAGGAATTTTCGGAAGAAGCCCGTGAGGCGGCCGGTCGTGGATTCTCCCGATTGGCGTCCTTGAAATATGCGGCCGTGCCACCCGACGTGGAGGCGATCAACGTGACTGCCGAATCACGCGATCTACTGGAAACCCTTCACCACGGCTTCCAGGCATGAGCGGTTTTCTCGAGCATTTCCGGTTTTCCCAGCCAGGATGGCTCTTCCTGCTGATCCCCGCGTTGCTGCTGCTGGCCTTGCGCCGCGGCAAGGGCTCGGACGCCGCCGTCGTTTTCCCGAATCTCTCCGTGCTCGTCAGCTTGGGAAAACGCGTCCGCCGCGTCGCATGGAACCTCGGTTTGCCGCTCGCGTTCCTGGCCTTGTTTTGCGCCATCCTCGCCATGGCCCGCCCGGTCTGGCGGAACGAATACCAAAGCCGCTCCGCCAGCGGGATCGACATCATGATCGCCTTCGACGTCTCGCTCTCCATGGACATCGATGATTTCGTCGACCAAGGCGTGCGGGCCCGGCGCATCGACGTTGCGAAGAAAGTCGTCGATGACTTCATCAGCCGCCGCCCCGAGGACCGGATGGGCCTCGTCGCCTTCGCCGGCCGCCCGCGGGATGCCAGCCCGATCACGCTCGACCACCAGTGGTTGAGAAAATCCCTCAACGAGCTCCGTCTCAACGACCGCAACGATATGGGCACCATCAAGGAGCAGGGCACGGCGATCGGTTCCGCCCTCGCCGCCGCAGCGGTCCGGTTGGAAGCGCGGGACGCGAAGAGCAAGATCATCGTGCTCATCACCGACGGGGCCAGCAACTCCGGAAAAATTTCACCCATCGAAGCCGCCGAGCACGCGAAGACGCTCGGCATCAAAATTTACACCGTGGCCATCGGCACCACCGAGGGCCGCGTGGATCCTTCCATCATGCGTTTTCCCTACCAGGAGTTTGATTTGCCGACGCTCCAGAAAATCGCCACGCTCACCGGAGCCGAGCACTATTGGGCGCAGGACCTCGCCGCGCTGAAGAAGACATTCACCACCATCGACAACCTCGAAAAAACGGATGCGAAGAGCCTGACCGTGATCGATGATACCGAGCTTTTCCCCTGGTTTGTGGGAACCGCCCTGCTTCTCGCGCTCGGCTCCGCCTTCTACCTCGCTTTCAATCCACCACCCTCCGCCTGACCCGATGAACTTCGCCCAACCCGGCTGGCTTGCGCTGCTGATCCTGCTCCCCGTTCTGGGGGTGGCCGCCGTGCTGACTTCGCGGCTCCGCGCCAAGCACTGGGCGGCCTTCGTCGCCCCGCGACTGCGCGACGGACTGCTCAGGCGGAGTAGCTCTCTGCCCCGCTGGCTGGCGTTTTTTTTCCTGATCGCCGCTTGCGCCGCGACGACCATCGCCCTCGCCCGTCCGCGTGGCGACGCCGGGGTCAAGACCGAGAAAATGCTTGGCCGCAACGTGATGATCGCCCTCGATATTTCGAAAAGCATGCGCGTGAGCGACGTGAAACCGGACCGGCTGACGCAGGCGAAAATCGTCATTTATGAACTGCTCGAAGCGCTGCCGAACGAACGCATCGGCTTCATCGGGTTCGCCGGCACGCCCTATGTGTACGCTCCGCTCACCATCGACCACAGCGCGGTGCGTGAAATCGTCGATCAGATCGACGAAAAATGGGCACCACTCGGCGGATCGGACCTCGTCGCCGCCGTCCGGCTCGCCACGGAAACACTGAAAAAAACCGGGCAGAAAAACAACGCGCTTGTCATCATCAGCGACGGCGAAAAACACGAGGGCGATCTCGACGCGGTGATCTCCGAGGCCGAGCAGGCCGGCATTTTCATCGTCGCCATCGGAGTCGGCACGGAGGACGGCGGATTCGTCCCGAACCCGGATTTTTCAAGACCCGAGATGCTCGATTCATCGGGCCGCGTGGTCATCAGCCGCCTGCAAACCAGCGTCATGCGCAAGCTCGCCGAGGAAACGAAAGGCCGCTTCGCCATCGCCGGATCCGGACCGGATATTCCCGCGTTGGTGAAATCCGTGGTGGCCGGACTCGATGCGTTCCAGATGGAAGGGCGCGAGCGGCGGATTTCCATCGAGTTCTATCAATGGCTGGTGCTCCCGGCGAGTTTGTTTTTCATGGCGTCCATCATCGCGGGCACCCGCTGGAGGGGAATCCACGGCGCGGCGCTGATCGGAGCGGCTGCGTTTTTCACACCGGACCAGGCAAATGCCAGCGACGCCTCCAAGGCGAAGGAAGCGCTCATCGGCAAAAACTATGAACAGGCCCGCGACGCCTACCACGATCTCGCCGATGGAACAAAATCCCGCGAAACCCGCGCCCGCTACCGCCTTGGCGAGGCCACCGCCGCCTATCGCGCCGAGGATTTCCGGGCCGCCCGAACGGCATTCAGCGAGTCGCTGCTTTCCACCGATTCCCAGGTCCAGGCAGGTGGCCACCTCGGCCTTGGCAACTCGCTTTTTCAACTCGGCTGGAAGGCCCTATCCGGCGAATCCTACCCCACCGATCCCGCCTCCATCCCGGACCTCGACCGGTTCGACACCATTGTCAAAGAGGCGCTTGCAAAGATCCGTGAGTCCGAGTTCCCGGAAGAAGAAACCGAAGGTTTTGCCAAAATCGAAACCCTGATCACCAATTGGGCGGACTCGGTGCGGCACTATGACTCCGCGCTCTCCCGCTCTCCTTCCGACCAGGTCGGCCGCACCAATCGCGAGATGACGGTCACCTACCTCAAGCGCCTTCAGGAATTGATGAAGGAGGAAAAGGAAGAAACCGAGCAATCCATGCCCCAGCCGCAATCCGGAGAAGGCCAGCCGCAGGAGGGTGAAGGCGACGGTGAAGGCGAGCCGCAAGAAGGCGAAGGCGACCAGGAGGGATCAAAAAAACCCGGCGACAAGGGCGACGGCGAAGAGGATCCCAAAGACGGCTCCGGCGGCGAGGGCGACAAGGAAAAAGACGGCAAAAAGGATAAGGACAAGGATGACAAGGACGGGGACAACGAGGGCGGGAATCCTAACGAATCCCCTCAAGAACGCGCCACCCGGATTCTCAAGGAAAACGCCGATCTCGAAAAAGGCCCGCTCACTCCCGGACGCCGCGAATTCCGCGATGCCGAAAAAGACTGGTAAGCTCATGAATACTTGGAACCACTTCATCCGACTCATCGCCGCCACCGCGCTTTTGGCCATTCTCGGCACCCCCGCGGGTGCCCAGGCGACCAGCCGCCTTTCCACCATTTTCCTCGCCCGTGGCGAGCAGGCCCTGTTGGAAATCTCGGTGGTGGCTCCGCTGTCAGGCGGGCTGCCGGAAATCCCGCTGCCCAAAATCAAGAATGTGGCGATTCAGCTTTCCGGCCGGTCGCCTCAGGGAAACCGGCTCTCGGCCACGACCTTGGAATACAGCTTTTCCTACATCATCTCCAGCTACGAGGTCGGCAAATACGTGATTCCACCGATTTCCGTGAAGGTGGACGGCGTCGAAAACCTGACGGAACCGATCGATTTCGAGGTCTTCAATCCCGACGACCTGCAGTGGTCGGAAGTGGAAACCGGTGGCCGGACGATCCGCTATGCCAGCTCCTTCCGGGTGCTCAACCTGACGCCATTTGAAAATCAAACCATCCCCACCGAAATCAAAATTTTCGTCCCCGAGGATCTGCTTGTCGAAGACTGGGGAATCCCCGATTTCCAGCGAGACGGCGTGGCGGCATGGCGCTTTCAACCCCAGTCCTCGACCCGCTCCACACTGCGCAGCCGCGTCAACCTGCTCGGGATGCGCTATGTCTCCGTCTCCTACCCCAGCACCATCACGCCGACTCGCGTGGGTAAAGTCGGCATCGGCCCGGCTAAAATCCGCCTAACCACACAAGACCGCGCCATGGATCCCTTCCCCCGCGCGGTGATCGCGGAGGTCTATCTTCAGGTCCCCAAGCTGGAAATTGAAGCCAAGCCGCTGCCTGAGGGCGCACCGGAAGGATTTGAAAACGCGGTCGGAAATTTCCGACTCAGCGCCAGCACCGCGGCCACCGAGGTTCAGGAAGGTGACCCCATCACCGTCGATCTATTTGTCAGTGGCAGCGGCAATCTCGACACCATGCGCCCACCCGCCTTGGAAAAAGCCGACGGTTGGAAAGTCTATGCCACCACCACCGAACAGCGGAGTGATGAACGGATGCGACTCTCCGGCAGCGTTGTGTTCCACCAGTCGATCCGGCCGCTGGAAATGAAGTCGGAAATTCCGCCGTTTCGCCTCGTTTTCTTCGATCCGCGGGAAGATGCCTACGTCACACTGACCACCGAGCCCATCGCCTTGAAAATGATTCCCAGCACTTCCGCCGGTGCCGCCTCGCAAGCCGCCATCCAGACACTTCCCATCCCTTTTGAACGCATGACCGACATCCTCGCGATCATTCGCCCGGCCCAACTCACCGCGCCCTCGATTTCCCAACTCCCATCATGGCTCGGCCACGTTGTCGGCGGCCTGCTCGCGCTCGCCCTCATCGCCAAAGCCGCTTGGATGCGCCTCGCCCCGCACTTCCGCAAAAATCCCCGCCGCGAACAGCAAGTCCGCGAGCTGCGCGACATCGAGAAATCAAAATCCGCCGATGAAACGGAGTTTCTCAAAGCCACCGGCAGCTTCATCGAGCGCTGGCTCGGCACCCATCCATCCCCGGAAATCCAAGCCGTGCTCGCCGAGCGCGACGCCGTGTGTTTCCGGACCGAGAAACCCGTGGCCCCGCTCGATCGGAGACGCCGTGATGAAATTCTCCGCCTCCTCCGCAACGCGGTCATGGCCTGTTTCATCATCGCTACCCTCGGCCTCGGCACCCCGGCACGCGCTGCCGACATCGCCGCCCAAGCCCAGGAGGCCTACGAAGCGGCGAAATACGACGAAGCCTTGAAGCTCTGGTTCAGCGCGGGGAAATACGATGAACTCACCGCCGATACGCTCTACAACATCGGCAATGCCAGTTACCGCTCCGGCTCGCCCGGTCAGGCCGCGCTTTACTACCGCCGCGCCCTCGCCCGCGATTCCGGGCACCAGGAATCCCGGCAAAACCTCCGTTTCCTCGAGCGAAAATATGGATCCATTGTCGTCCAGCGACCGGAGTACCAATACGCCGTCGCCAAGTTCCCACTCTCCACCTGGCTGGCGGTTCTTTGGACCGGTGCCTGGATCTGTGCGATTGCCCTGCTCGTTTTCCCCGCCACCCGTCCTGGTGCCCGCATCCGCGTCGCCGCCGTCGCGGCATTGGTCCTGGGTCCCATCTTCGTTTCCGTTGGAATCCTCGGCTGGCGCTATTTCCCCAATGACGCCGAGTTTGCTCCCCTCTCCCGCCAGGCCGTCATCATCGCGGAAAACACCGTGCTCCACACCGATGCCGCCCGCACCGCACCTGAAGTCATCGACGCGCCACCCGGATCGCTGTGCGAAATCATCACCGAGTCCGGCCGCTGGGCCTACGTCGCCTTCGCCACCAAAACCCGCGGCTGGGTGCCCATCGAATCCATCGAAAAAGTCATTCCCGACAAGGCACCCGAACCCCCGAAATTCCGCAAGCCCAAGGCCGACGGCAAGACGGCCTGATGCTCTGTCAATTTCCTGAAACCAAGCCCTAGGCGGTTTTCTCACAGATCCGTCCGGTGCCAAACTGGCAAAAGGCGGATATGACGACGACATCAATCCGGAGACTTTCGCGGCATGGTTCAGGAAAGCCGCCCCTGCCTGAAAGTAGCGCCCGGCTGCTCGCGGATTCCCAAGCGGATGGAAATTCCGAAACCGTTCCAATCACGCCTAATAATCGTGCAAACGGGATTGCCGACTTCTCTCAGGAGTTGCCAAGCGCGGTGGGTCGGCCAGTATCCACGTCGTGAAAGTCAGAAAAGCCGTGATCACCGCCGCCGGGAAAACCCAGCGCACCCTCCCCCTCCAGACGCTCGTTGACCGAGACGGCGCTTCCCGATCCGCCCTCGCCATTCTCGCCGACGAAATCACTTCCGCCGGCATCGAGGAAATTGCCGTGATCATCTGCCCCGGTGACGAGGCCGCCTACACCGCAGCCGCAGGCACCCATGCCAGCCACATGCGTTTCATCGAGCAACCGGAGGCCCTCGGCTACGGCCACGCCGTCCACTGCGCCGCCGCTTTCACCGGTGAGGATCCCTTCCTGCTGATGGTCGGCGACCACCTCTATCTGAGCCGCACCGAGACCTCCTGCACCGCCCAACTTCTCGCCACCGCCGCCGCGGAAAACTGCGCGGTCTCTGCCGTGCAGGCAACCCACGAGAGCAAGCTCCCGCTCTACGGAGCCATCGGCGGCCGCCGCGTCCCGGGCAGCGACCTGCTCTATCAGGTCGAGACCGTCATCGAAAAACCCACGCCCACCGAGGCCGAGCAGAAACTCGTCATTCCCGGGCTCCGCGCCGGCAACTACCTCTGCTTCTTCGGCCTCCACGTCCTCACTCCCACGGTCATGAAGATCCTCGCCCGCCAGCTCGCCGACGGCCGCGCGGACCTCTCCAGTGCGCTCTCGGAAATCGCCCGCAGCGAGCAATACCTTGCCCACCAGCTCCAGGGCCGCCGTCACGACATCGGCGTGAGTTACGGTCTGCTTACCGCCCAACTCGCCCTCGGACTCGCCGGAAAGGACCGCGACGAGATCCTCACCAACATCATCGAACTGCTCGCCCAGTCCCAATCCTAACCGCTCCGGACCATGGCCTTGCTCCCCCTCAGCACCTCGCCGGACGCCGCCGTCCGCGACCTCTCGCTCGACGCGGCGTGCGGGAAACTAACCCTCGCAGAACTGCTCGCCGAGGCCGACGCCCTCGACGCCTTTCGCCGCACCAGCGAGAATCTCTATCACCGCGTCCGCGCTCTTCTTTTCCTTTACTCCATCCACCGCTTCCACCTGCCGCTGCGCCTCGCCGGGGTGAAATCCGGCGACAAACCCGGAGCCATCCCGTTCAAAGGCTACGAAAACCTGCTCGAACGCCGCTTCGAGGAAGCCATCGATATTTTCCTGAGAACCCAGCGCACCGAAGGCCCCGGCGACGGGATTTCCAGCGCCCTCGCCTCCACCTACCAGCGGCTCGCCTTCCAGACACTCGCCGACCAGGTCCGGCGCAGCGTCCGCAGCGTGAGCGGCAACCAATGGATGTTCCGCATGGGCCACCCGGCCGACCAACCGCTGCGCATCCGTCCGGAAATGACCTGGCGTGATTCCGTCACCGGCACCTATCCGATTCTCCGCGAGCGCACGCCCGTCCGCATGGACCTCACCCACTGCGGCTGGAGCGACATCTTCTTCCTCGGCATGGACTATCCGGAAGGTGCCAAGGTGCTCAACATCTCCATCGATCTGGCGGTCCACGGCCGCGACAAGTCCCCCAGCCCGCCGGTCGAAGCCAGCCTGCGCATCATCGAGGAACCCATCCTCCGTCTCACCAGCGTGGATCTCGCCTGCAGCGCGGAGATTTCCAGCCTCAACGAAGTCTTCGATTTCGCCAAAGACTACCTCGGCTTGCTCAAGGCCGCCGTCATCGCCAGCGGTATCGTTCCACCCGGCATCGAGGGCTCCGGCCAATCTCTGGCCGATCTGCTAGCCCGTGTCGTAGGCCCGGGAAAAGGCCTCGAACTCGTCTCCAACGTCAACAACATCCCCAAAGGCTCGCGCCTCGCCGTCTCCACCAATCTGCTGGCCGCGCTCATCAGCGTCTGCATGCGCGCCACCGGCCA
>JBGSTM010000033.1:0-2510 GCA_041736495.1 Akkermansiaceae bacterium | reverse complement strand
TCCCCCGACTGAACATGGCCAGTTACTGGATCTACCTTCTGGGTGGACTCGTGATGTGCGGTTCCTTCTTCCTCGAGTCCGGATCCGCCAAATCAGGATGGACGAACTATTCGCCGCTGGCGGGCTTTGCCGACGGGCAGGTCGTCAACCAGTGGCTGGCGGGCCAAACCCAATGGCTGATCGGCCTGGTTCTCCTGATTACTTCATCCCTACTTGGTTCGGTGAATTTCATCACCACCATCATCAACCTGCGCGTGCGCGGGATGACCTGGATGCGGATGCCCTTCTTTGTTTGGGCGATGTTGGTGACAGGTTTCCTCCTGCTGCTTGCCTTCCCTCCGCTGGAGGCCGCCGGAATCATGCAATTGATGGACCGCGTTGCCCATTCCTCGTTCTTCATGCCTTCCGGTTTGTTCACCAAGAGCGAGGGACTCGCCGATCTATCCGGCGGTGGATCACCGCTCCTTTTCCAACACTTGTTCTGGTTCCTGGGTCACCCTGAAGTTTATGTGCTTCTACTGCCGGCGTTTGCCTGTGTGAGTGAAATCATCCCGGCCAACACCCGCAAACCGTTGTGGGGTTACAAGTCGATGGTGTATTCCGTGCTGGTTCTGGGTTTCCTCTCGTTCGTAGTCTGGGCCCATCACATGTACATGACGGGAATGGGTGCTGCGGTTTCCACCTTTTTCCAAACGACGACCGTGCTGATTTCGGTGCCCTCCGTCGTCATCATCACCGCGATGCTCATCTCGCTGTGGGGCGGCTCGATCCGGTTCAGTCCGCCGATGCTCTGGGCCTGCGCGTTCATTCCGATGTTCGGGATCGGCGGTCTAACGGGGCTGCCTCTTGCCTTCAACCTTGCCGACCTTCACCTGCATGACACTTACTATGTCATCGGGCACTTCCACTACGTAGTGGCTCCCGGGATCCTGTTCGGATTCTTCGGTGGCATCCTCCACTGGTATCCGAAGATCACCGGCCGGTTCATGAGCAGCAAGCTCAACCACCTGCATTTCTGGCCGACCTTGATCTGCATGAACGTCATCTTCTTCCCGATGCTCGTGCAAGGCATGGCGGGTTTCCATCGCCGTTGGTATAACGGTGGCGACGCCTATTTGGACAAGGCTGCCGACGGCGCGAACATCTTCGGGCAGACAGTACTCCAGAACATCGACCTCAACATCCCGATGTCGATGGGTGCCTGGACGATGGCGATTTTCCAAATTCCCTTCATGATCAATTTGTTCATCTCGTGGAAATATGGCAAAAAAGCCAACAGCGACAATCCATGGAACGCGACCACCCTCGAGTGGGCGACACCGACGCCTCCCGGCCACGGCAATTTCCTCAAGGAGCCGGTCACCTATCGTGGCCCGTACGAATACAGCCGCTCGGATTGCGAGGAGGATTTCCTCCCGCAGTGGATCGAACCGAAGCACATGGAACCTTCGGACAAGCCTGCCGAGAAAACTCCGGCTCATCATTAAACTCAGGAGAGCGAGCCCCAGCACATTCATTTCATGGAAATTCCCTACGTCGTCACTCCCCGAAAGGACACCGGCCTCTTCAATTCGAAGATCGCCATCTGGTTGTTCCTTGCTTCCGAAGTCATGCTTTTCGGTGGCTTCTTCTCGGCCTATGTCTTTCTCCGGTTAGGCGCGGATTACCCGTGGCCCGAGCGGACGCTGCCGGTGCTTCCGGGGTTGATCAACACCTTCGTGCTGATCGGTTCATCGGTCACCGTGGTATTCGCGTGGGCGTCGTTGAAGATGCGCGACTGGAGGAAGTTCCAGTTGTTCATGGGCATCACGGTTTTTTGCGCGCTCATCTTCATGGTGCTCAAAGGGATCGAATATAACGTCAAATTCCACCACCAGGCCCTTCGCCTCAAGGACTTCACGGTGATCGAAGGTCACCTGGGTTATGAAATGGATGGCGACAAGCCGGTGCTTGATCACAATGGCCACAAGGTGGAGGAAAACCGGATTTTCATCGAGACCTCCAAGCTGACATTCAGCACGGTTCGTTTTCACAAACCATGGGTCGAGGAGTTCCTCTCCCAGGCGGAACACCGCCAGACCAAGGTCACCCTCGCTGCGGATGTTTCCGCGATCACCCAGGAAGGCAAGCCTGCCGAAGTGATCGCAAAAGCGGGTGAGACGCTCTCGACCGACCTGCTCAACCGGATTCAAAAAGTCCACCTCGCGGCCCGCAGCCACAACGCCTCCTACCGCACCGAGGCTTTGCGTGAGGAATGGAAGATCGCCAAGGCGGAAAACCCCGGCAAAAGAGGCTGGCAAATCGCTTCCGGAGTGAACATCGACATGGCAGCTCTGGAGCCCAAGTTGCTCACGGAAATCTCGACCGTTGCATTCACCGTGGATCCTCCCGCTCGCTTTGAGTTCCTTCCCCGCGACATCAGGGAGGCGGACGGCCAGTCAAGACTGCGCGACGATACGGTGGTTGACGGCAAGCTGCTCGACAGCCCGATGGGCTTCCACAACGTGGAC
>JBGSTM010000022.1:0-2399 GCA_041736495.1 Akkermansiaceae bacterium | reverse complement strand
CGGTGAAAACGATGGGCGCGGATGAGACCTCCGCGGCTCCGGAACGGGGCGCCGCGACCGCCCAGGCTGCCAGGATAAGGAGGGTTGCCAAGCCTGCGCACATGCGCCGCGTGCCTAAGCCCTGTGGCAGGCGGAGAAGGGCGGTGGGGCGGGTGCGGTCGGACGTCGTGGCATGCATGGCGCTGGCACTATGAGCAAAAGTGGACATCTCCCGCAAGCGCGGAAACGGGGGGGAGCTACCGGCCCGACACGCGCGCTGATCAGACCTTCATGATTTCGGCTTCTTTGCGTTCGAGGTGCTCGTCGATGCTCTTGACGTATTTGTCAGTGAGTTCCTGGATTTCTTTTTCGAGCCGGATGCGGTCATCTTCGGTGATCTCGCCGTCCTTCTGGAGCTTCTTGACCGCTTCCATGGCGGCGCGGCGGTTGCCGCGGACACGGACCCTGGCTTCCTCACCCATCTGTTTGACTGCCTTGGCGAGGTCGCGGCGGCGTTCCTCGGAAAGCTCGGGGATGGAGATGCGGATGACTTTGCCGTCCACGGACGGATTCACGCCAAGCTTGGATTCCTTGATGGCGTTGGCGATGTCCTGCGCGGTGGAGAGATCGAAAGGTTGAATCACCAGGAGGCGGGGCTCAGGTGTGGAAATCAAGGCGAGCTGCTTGAGTTTCATGACCGTGCCGCCGTAGGCGGAGACGTCGAGATTCTCCACCAGCGCTGGGGAGGCTTTGCCGGTGCGGACAGACGCGAACTCGTGGATCACATAGTCCACGCTCTTTTCCATGTCGGCTTCGGTTTCCAGAATGAGTTCGTCGGGGTCCATGGTGAGGAAGGTACAGATTCGGAGGGCGGATGAAAAGCCGTGATCCAGGGTGCGGTCGTGCGACTCCGCGGGGTGATTGCGAAAGCGGGCGTTTCAGTCGGAGGTGACGAGTGTGCCGACGCGTTCGCCCATGAGTGCGCGCCGGATATTCCCTGGGACACCCATATCAAACACGATGATCGGGATGCGGTTGTCCATGCACAAGCTGAAGGCGGTGGAGTCCATGACCTTGAGCCGCTGGGCGAGGGCGTCGGAGAAGCTGAGTTGATCGTAGCGCTTGGCGTCAGCGTGGATGGCGGGGTCGCGATCGTAGACCCCGTCGACCTTGGTCGCCTTGAGGATGACCTCGGCGCCGATCTCGCTGGCTCGGAGGGCGGCGGTGGTGTCGGTGGAGAAGAAGGGGTTGCCGGTGCCGGCGACGAAGATGACGACGCGACCGAGTTCGAGGTGGCGCATGGCTTTGCGGCGGATGAAAGGCTCGGCCACGTTCTTCATCTCGATGGCGGTTTGGACGCGGGTGTCCACCCCGAGGGCCTCGAGTTGGCTTTGGAGCGCCATGCCGTTGATGACGGTGGCGAGCATGCCCATGTAGTCCGCGGTCGTGCGGTCCATTCCGCGTTCGCTGGCGGGCATGCCGCGCCAGATATTTCCTCCACCGACGACCACGGCGATTTCCATGCCGAGGCCGTGGACCTCCTGGATCTGCCGGGCGATGTCGGCGGTGATCTGGGGTGAGATGTTGTCGCGGCTGCCCTCTGCGCGGAGCGCCTCCCCGCTCACCTTGAGGATGATCCGGCGGTAACGCGGGGTGTTCGTTGTTGGGGGCGGCTCTTGGGTCGGAGAAGACATCCGGGGTATGAAAGCCAAAAGGCTGCGGCTTGGGAAGAGCGTTTCAGCGGACGATGATTACGCGCAATCGCCGTTATTCCTCGCAGAGTGCGCGGTCTTCCTCGATCAGCTTTTTCCATTCTTCGTCGTGATCGGGGAGGTAGCGCTGGTCCTGTTGGTCGGCCATGCGGCGGCGGTGGGCGATGATGGTGGCGAGCCGGTCCGCGGTGGCTTCGAGCGTTTCGCGCAGGAGGCGGCGCTCGGCGGGTTCGCGGTCCCAGAGGGTTCCGAAGGAATCGCAGAACTCCGCGGCGTATTCCGGTTCGGCGCGTTCGTGGGGAAGCCAGAGGTCACCCGGCGGTTCGGGGAGTTCGAGAAGCAGGGGAGCGACGTAGATGTTACGGAGGACGGCGGTGCGGTAGCGGGCTGCCGCGCCCTCTTCGTCACCCTCCCTGCCGAGCGTGTAGGCCCACCCGAAAAAGAAGCCAGGCTCGCCGAAGTCCTTGGGGTATTTCTCCGCGTAGGCGGTGTAGTATTCGGCGGCGCCCTGCTGATCGTCGAGGAGCTGCATGAGCATGGGGATGAGGAACCGTACGCCTTGGTGGTCGGCGGGATTCAAACGCAGCAACCTGCGGGCGTCGGCGAGTGCGGCGGAGACGTCGCCCATGTGCCACCACGAGAGCGCACGCCCGAAGAGCGCCTGGCAGTAGGTCCGCCGTTGATTTTCAGCCCAGTGCTCGGGGAGCG
>JBGSTM010000020.1:0-11227 GCA_041736495.1 Akkermansiaceae bacterium | reverse complement strand
TGGCCCATTTAAGGTATCAAATAGATCAGATAGCGCACTTTCCAGGAATTCGGCTTCAAGCCCACTCAAGTCCCTGAAAACGGGCTATTTTCGGGTTATTCGGGGAATTTCGGGATAAATCATATCCTCTGCGGGATTCCGCCGAAACCGGCACCCTGAATGGTTGCCTTGCCTTCGGCGCGGCCCACCACGGTCAGCGGCTCTCCTTGTGAAGTGACAAATTCTCCGGGTAGGATCTCACTACTGGTCAACTTTTGGGGGATAATGTGATAGGTGAGAATCTTCCTCAGCACATCGCTGTTTTCGGGCAGCAACAGGACCCGCAGCACGCCCTGCGGCAGCGCTGCGAAAGCTTCATTGTCTGGCGCGAGCAGGGTGAAAGGCCCGTCCAACTTCAGTTGATCCTCTAGTTTGGCGGCACGCAGCGCCCCGGCTAGGGTGGTGAAATCCATCGCACCCGGCACGATCTCGGCGATCGTGAGGTCGGTGCGCTGAACTTTTCCCAGATTTTCGGCAGTCCCGGCTTGGGCCATTTTGGGATCGAGATCGACCGCCTTTGGTCCGCCAAGCCCCGTCGGGGGGCACGGTCGGCGCGGGCGCTGCGGGTTGGGCGGGCGGCGAAGCGCCAGCATCGGTCTGAGAGGCAGCTTGTTGGAGCGGCGTCAGCCAGGCAATCATTCCGAGGGTGACGATGATGGTGGGGGGGGTGAGTGGAGTTTTCATGGATTCGTGAAGGATGGTTGTTGTGGTGGCCCCTGTTGGCGCGGATTCGCCAACAGGCTTGGGCGTTTATCTTCGCAATCCCGGTGCCAACGGGGGAAATCACGCATCCGCGCCTAAAGGACGGGGAAGCGACGTTTCTAACTGACGAATGCGACTTTCTCCCGTCCGTTGCAAGGTGCAAAGATTTTTGGGCAACGCCATTGCAGAACGCGCACGGGGCTCCGTCGTCCCACACCCGCCGCGCGGACCGAATTGTCAGTTCGCACGGACTTGCAAACCCCGGCAAACCGACGCTCCTGCTTGGTCAGGGCCCGGTCAGCGGAGGATCGGAAGACGGTTCGGGAGAGAGGTTGGTATGGCGGATGCGATGTCTCGGCGGGGCGATCTGCGTCATGCCCTGCCGCCAGGTTGGTGGTGCCGGATGCCGTTAGGTTTTCCGAAGTAGGGGCGAGCGCCCATATCCCCCGCACAACACGAAAAAACGAAAACTATGAAAACTACAATCCTGAATCATCACTTACTCCGCCAGCGGCCGATCACGACGCTCGCGGTAAACATCGGTCTGTTCGCCGGACTCGCCGCCCTGCCGCTTTGCGCCCAGGACGATAAGAAAATTCCAGCGGGCTACACCGAGGACGAATGGTTCGATCCAGGCGACTGGTTCGACGGAAACAACATTGAGCCCGCCGGCACCGATTGGTGGGACACCAACAACGGCTGGAGCGACACCTTCCACTATCACCCGTATGCCGCCACCACTCCCTACTATTACTATTACTGGGATCCTATCGGGTTCGCGTGGACCACCAACCCCGCAAGCCCGAGTCAGCAACACGACCGGAGCGGCGACCAGCAAGCGGGCAGCGATCCGGGGACCTCGATGAAAACGGCGTCGTTCGACGGCAAGGTGGACGGGTTCAAAAAAGTCAACCTGAAGACCAGCGAGGGTAAACGCGATCAATGGACCTTTGTGCGGATTCGCCTCAACAACGGCGATGCGCGGGTGGTCAGTCTGGGAAGCAGCGTGAACCTCGCAGACCTCAAGCTGGAAAAGGGTGACCCAATCAACGTTTCCGGCCGCAATGAGCAAATCGATAATCGCAACGTGCTGATTGCCAGCCGCATCAACGTTGACGGCCGGAGTTTCAACATCAGTGCGAACAATGGCCGACAGGTGACCCTGGAGGGAGTCGTGCGCCAGTTCACCGCCACCAGCATCGACGGAGCCAAGGAGAAAAACCTGCTCATTCGGCTGGAACTCAAGAACGGCAAAAGCTGCGTGGTCGATCTCGGCCAGGGAACGAGCTTGAGCGACCTCGATATCGAGCAAGGCTCGCAGATCCGCCTTGAGGGTGAAAAAACCAAGGTGAAGGGCAAATCGCTCGTAGTCGCCCGCAAGATCAGCGTGGACGGGGAGGACACCCGCATACCCGACAAGGCGGTCGGCCGTGACCAAAGTGCCGGCAGGGACCGCGGGGATTCTCACGAGGAGTCCACGAGCCGGCGCGACAGCCGCTTCAACAACACCGAACCTGTCAGCAACGTCGGGAGATCCGAATAAATGCCATCAAGGCGAATACACCAACCCCCGGTCGCACTCGCGGCCGGGGGTTCTATCCGCCGAAACAGGTGAAAGACATGAAAACCTGCACCGGCGACTGGTCGGCGATGACATGGATGCACGATTTCATGGGCTTCTTTCTCGCCGTCTTTTCCATGTGCAGGATTTTCAACCTGAAGAGCTTCGCCGATGGCTTTCAGATGGATGACCTGCTAACGGAACCATTCCGACGATAGGCCTACGTTTACCCGTTTATCGAACTGGGCCTCGGGCATGGGCTATCTTTCCACTATCTTTCCATCCGGCAGCCTTCTCGGGTTGCTGGTCGCGCTGGTCATCGCGCTGCCGACATTCAAGCCGGCGCCATTGGTGGAGTTCCTCGGCATCACGTCCGTGGCCATTGGCTTCGCCTTCCGCTTCATCGCCACGCCACCCCCACAGACTCCGGCGTGAGACGTGGCACTTCCGCGGTCGTCATCCGCAGGGTTTCGCGCACCGCGTCGAGTTCGGCATTGATTTGCTGCCGGTCATAAGTAGCGGGAATCGTGTGGTCGGCCATTTCCGCGACAAGCCGCGCGTGGGTGGCCAGCTCCTCCAGTTGCGCCGACCGCCCGCTCGCGGTGCCGACGCGCCGGATTACTCGAAGAAGATCCTTCAGGATCGTCACGTTGCCGGCGGCGGAGTGACGGATTTCATTGAGGCTCTTTGCCAGGAAATGCTCGAACACCGGGGTGGGCGCGATCACCCGGAGTTTTCCTTCCTTTGCCCGAAACGGTGAGGCGAGGTGCCGTCCGGCGAGTTGGCAAAGCAGTGCACCAAGGTAGTCAAGACACGAGGAAGCGGTGCTCGTGTCGTTGACGCCAGGCGAGAGGGCTTTCATCGCGATGTCCACGATCTGCCGGATCCCGAAACCGGCGTCCTGCTCGACAGTGCGGAAGTCGCCAATGGAAAAAAATTTCCACAGCGCCTCACTGGATTCGTCATCGAGCGCGCAATCCGCCGATACGAGCGGCGTGCCCGGCGACACGAATTCGCCCGGGTGCTGCTCGAGCCGCAGCACTGCATCCTGCTCTTCGGCAAAGCGCAAAAGACCATCCGCCGAGACGTGTTGAAGGTAGCCGGTCGCCTCGGCGGCCATGGGATGCCACTTGCGAGGCTGGGGCAGTTCGGCCAGCGCTGCGTCTTCCTGATCCTCGCCGAGTTCCTCGGGAAAAAGCGCCTCGATCGCCGACCGGGTCTCCTCGGTGATCGCGCGCAAAATGGACGACGCTTGGATGGAAGTCGCGACATGGTGGATGAAAAAAATGAGGAAGCCGATCGAGACGAGCGCCAGGACCAGTGCGAAGGCGACGGCGAGCAGCGGCACAAATCCTGCGTCATCCTTTTCCGCCCCGGCGCGGATCGTCCGCAGCACAATCAGGCAGTAGGTGAAGATGGCCACGAAGACGCCAAGCACGAATTGATTCGCCCGGTCGCGCATGAAATTGCGGAGGATGCGCGGCGTGTATTGGGTCGATGCGAGCGAGAGGGTGACGATGGTGATCGAGAACGCGACGCCGGCCACCGTGATCATCGACCCGGCGATGGCCGTGAGCATGCCGCGCGCGCCTTCGGCTCCCGCACTGAGCAGCGGTTTCCAAGTTTCCGCGGCGAGTTCCTTTGCGAAAACGATATCCAACTCGACCAGCGTGAGGGCGAGGACAATGGCCGCCAAGACAAGCAGCGCCGGCACGAACCACAGCGAGGAGCGGACTTCGATCCATACTTTCCGAAACATGGGCAAGAGCATAAGCCAGCACCCCGCGAGAGTCACCCCCGCATTCCGGGAGGATGCTTTCGTGCCCGGCGAGCCGATCACCTCAGCGCTATCGGGGGATTGTCTTTGCGGGCTCGCCACCGCCTCCATAGGCTGCCGCCATGCGAAAAATGACGGATCAATTCCGAAAATTGCGCGGGAAATCCCGTTTGATCATCTCGATTTGCTTGTTCGGCCTGGTGGCCAGCCTGGCTTCGGTCGCCTTTCAGTTGGCGATCACCTGGGTTTACCGAGTCTGTTATCTGGATCAGGCGGGAGGCAGCTTCGTGCGGTTCGCGGGAGTGAGTTTCGCGGTCATCGTCACCAGTTCGCTCATCTCCGGATGGTTGCTGAGCACCGCGTGTCCCGACGCGGCGGGTAGCGGAGTCCCTCAGGCGAAACTCGCGTTTTGGAAGGAATTCGGCTTCGCTCCGAAGCGGATCGCCTGGATCAAATTCATCGCCGGGGTACTCACCATCGGGGGTGGCCAGAGTCTTGGCCGGGAAGGACCTTCCGTGCAGATTGGCAGCAATCTCGCCTCCTCGGTGGCCGGCTATCTGGGAATCCCGAAGCAAAAGCGACGGGCGGCCAGCGCCGCTGGGGCCGCAGCGGGACTGGCGGCGGCATTTAACGCGCCGCTGGCGGCGGTCGCCTTCGTGCTGGAGGAAATCATCGGTGATTTGAACAGCTATTTCATCGGTGGAATCCTGGTGGCCTCGGTGATCGGCGCGATGGTGGTGCATGCTTTCATCGGCGCGCAACCGGCTTTCGAACTGATGCGGATCGACGAGCCTACCTGGCAGGCGTATCTGCTCATGCCGCTGGTGGCCGCGCTCGCCGCGCTGCTCGGCGTTTATTTTCAACGGGCTTGTCTGCGTCTGCGGGCAAGGGCTCTCAACAACAGTCGGTTTCCCAAATGGTCCCATACGCTCGGTGGGGGCCTGGCGACCTGGGTCATCGGGATCAGCGTGTTCGCCTTCAGCGGCCGTCTGGGGGTTTTCTCACTCGGTTATGACGACTTATCCGAAGCGCTCACGCACGGGATGGCATGGCGCCTGGCGGCCTTGCTGCTGGCGGGCAAGTTCGTTGCGACGATCATTTCCTACGGCTTGGGCGGGTGCGGCGGGATTTTTTCTCCCAATCTGTTTTTCGGAGCCATGTGCGGCATCATTGTTGGCGGGATCGGTTCGAATTTCCTGCCGTTGACGCCCGGCGACCAAGTGCTGCTGGCCGTGGGCGGCATGAGTGCCTGTCTCGGCGCGGTGGTGCAGGCACCGGTCACTTCGATCCTGATCATCTTCGAAATGACCCATCAATTCGCGCTCATTCCCGGCCTCATGATCGCCGGACTGATCAGCCAGATGATCGCCCGCTCGATGAATCACGGAAATTTCTATGAAGAAGTGCTGCTCAATGACGGACACCGACTCGAACACATCATCCCCCCCCGGGATCTGCGCGGATGGCAGAATCTACCGGTTTCGGCGATTGCCCAATTTGGACCCGTGGTGATCGTGGATCAATCCGAAAGCTCGCTAGAAGAACTGCTCAGAAATCACCCCTATCGGTTTTTCCCTGTCGTCGAAGAAGGCACTTTAAAGGGCACGGTCGCCAGATCTGATATGGAATCGTTCATTTCCGGGCACGGGCCACTGAAACTCGATCCTGCCATCACGTGCCGTCCGGGTGACATCATTCGCGACATCCAAAGCCGCTTCATCGACTCTGCCAGCGGCTTCATCGTCCTGGTCGAAGGCTCTGACGAGACTGTCCTCGGAGTGGTCACCTTGCATGATGTGTTAAGAGCCCAGGTCGATTTCAGCGAGCGCGAGGGGGCTTGATTAATATAGGAGGCCGATTCGCGAGCTTTTGAAACTACCCGCCGTTTGTTGCCAACTCCGCCTTTTTCAAGAACCACCCTAGCAGGGTGCTGCCGAGAACCGCTGCGACCCCGCTGGCCACCGGGTCGGCCAGCGCGGGCAGATTCAAATGGACCCCCGCGTTGGCGGGCGCGAACACCGGCATGATGGCAAACGCCACCCACGGCTGCAGGGCGGTTTCCAGACGATCCAGCGGCGGGACGTTCATTCGTGCGGTACGGTCCAGCAACCGCACCGCCTCTTCGTGATGTTCCAGTTCGTGTTCGCCATCGGGATTGCCCGGCCGTCCGCTCCGGGTTTGCCATGCTCCAGTATCAGATAGGGCGGCCATTCGGGAAATTTTTCATGGGCGTTTGGTATTCGAACGGGATGACCGATCAAGTGGATCGATGTCCTTGCTCCGGATCTCCGCCCGCGCCGCATTCAGACAAATTCCGAACACGCAGGCACAGCTTGATAGATAGATCCACAGCAGGAACGCCACGATGCCACCCAGCGAGCCGTAGAGCATGTTGAAATGGCCGAAATTCGTGGCGTAAACCAGGAACAGGATTCCACCCAGCCATAGGAGGACCGTCACGACCAGCGCGCCCATCCAGACTTCGCTAAACGGGGTGCGCCGGCTAGGGGCCATTTTGTAAAGCATGGCGAATCCGTAAAACAGCACGAGCCACGGGAGGATGCTGAAAAGCAGCTCAAACGTCCACTTGGGGAAGCCCAGATGGGAAGTGAACCAGTTCCGGACGAGCCGCGCCATCGGTGGAAGCAGGATTCCGATCATCGCGGCGCTCGCGGTGACAGCGAGCAATGCCAGGCTTTTCAGCGGCAGTCGCCACCAACTGTAAATGGGCAACCGCCAGACCCGGTTCGTCGTGCGGATCAAGGCACGCAGGAACTTCAACGAGCCCCAAACCAACATCGCGCCCGCCGCCAAGTTGATTTTTCCGCGTGACTCAAGCAAACCGTGGATGGCTGACAAGGCCTCGCCCCGCTGTTGCTTCGTCAGCGGAGTGTAGTGGTCGGCCCAGCGAATGAATTCACGGGCCGCCTCCTCCCGCTCCACGAACAGCGATCCCGCTGTCACCACCAGAACGGCTATGGGAAAAAGCGAAAGTAGCAGATAGAAAGCGAAGGCGGCGGCGCGTTGGTCGCCATCTACTTCCGTCCAGCGCTGCCGCGCCGCTTTGACAATTTGCCACGGTTTCGATTTCCTGGCATGGTGACACCAGGTTTGCATCGCTTTTATCCATAGGGTGTTTCGCATGCAGCCC
Source organism: Akkermansiaceae bacterium (assembly GCA_041736495.1). Classification (GTDB taxonomy): domain Bacteria; phylum Verrucomicrobiota; class Verrucomicrobiia; order Verrucomicrobiales; family Akkermansiaceae; genus Luteolibacter. The sequence goes on along the minus strand of JBGSTM010000020.1, from coordinate 3,997 downwards.
TTTTGTGCCTTGATTGTTGATGCCGGGTCAAGGTTCGCCGGACCCTTTTGAAAGGGGTGATTTACGGGACTCAACCGCCTCCGCAGCTTTATCTCAACACAAGAAATCCAAACTGGCTCGCAGAGGTGCGCCGAGGCGGATTTTTGAAGCGCGGAACCACGTGCGGGCGAGAGGCCGGAAGAACTGCGACTGGAAGTTTCAGCCACTTGAAGAGGATGCGATCGGGTTCGGCACCGGCCAAGCGGCAGGGTGAACCGGAGTTGTCTGTGGTTCGCGAGGATACGCCGACGTATGGGAATCGGAACCTGTGAACCGGGTTTTGGAAATCGACAATCTCCGCCACATGGATTGTTTTTGCGGCTCGATACTCCGGAATTGATGTTTGCCGTTCGGCGGGAATTCTGTTATTCCGCTCATGCCATGTTTTTCGAAAACAGCTACCGCGACAACCAACCGCTGACCCGGATTGGCAGACTGCCTGTCTATGGGACAACGATCCTTGTCGCGACGATTGCTGTTGGGGTGCTGGTATCGGCGCTTGCCGGGTATGGTGTCGCAGCGGCGATTCTAGCTTTCGAACCGGACAGTTTTTGGCGGCATGGCCAGGTTTGGCGCGCTCTGAGTTATCTCATGGTGGAGCAGATTGATTTTTTCACGATTTTCAACCTCCTGTTCATTTACGGATTTGGACGCGATTGTGAACAGGAAATGGGCCGCAGGCGCTATTATGCTTTTCTTGGATTGCTTGTCGTCACCCCGTTGTTACTCGCCACCTTGCTCTGGCTTGTCGGTTTCAATGGCGGAGTCATCGGCTCAACGCACCTTGCCATCGGTCTCGTGATCGCATTCGCCACGATTTACCCGGGGGTGGTCGGAGAGAGGCGTTTCCTGCAGCGATGAATGTGCTGTCGAGCATGAGGTTTTTTGGAATCGGCCTGTCAGGGTGCCGCCTCTCCCGGGCTGAATGGCCTTTGCGCATCATCACCCCGGGCTGTGCCCGGGGCTAATGACTTTCGCCCCGGTGGGGCCGGAGAGGGTGATCGATGAATCCACCTTTCTCACGAAGGTCACTTCAATTTGAGAATTTTCAGGGTTGGATGGTTTCGTTGGAGAGTGACGCTTGGAGCGTCCCTTTTCTGAGCTGGCGTTCATGCAGCCACAGGAAAATCACCGGTGTGACGATGAGGATGTGGATCAGGCTGGAGATCATGCCGCCGATAACGGGGGTTGCTAACGGCTTCATGATCTCCGCACCCTGGCGGGTGCTCCACATGATGGGCATGAGGCTGGCGACGGTGGTGGCCACGGTCATGACTTTCGGGCGGAGGCGGAGTTTTGCACCGTCTTTGACCGCCTGGACGAGATCGGCTTGAGTGAATGCGGCACCGAGTTTGGCCATGCTCGTCTTCACGGTTTCCTCCAGATAGACCACCATCACCACGCCCGTCTGCACGGCGGTGCCGAACAGCGCGATGTAACCGACCCAAACGGCTCCGTTAAAATTGTATCCTAGGATTTTCTGAAGCAGCACGCCGCCGCTCAGCGCGAAGGGCACGGCGAGCATAACGTGCGCGGCTTCCATGCCGCTGTGGAAAACCATGAACAGCAGGACGAAGATCACCATCATCACGAGTGGGAAAATCAGCCACATGGTTTTGGTGAAACGGCGTTGGTTTTCGTACTCGCCGGTCATCTTGTAGGTCATGCCCTCCCAGTTGACGGTTTTGAGTTTTGCCTCGATTTCTTCGACGAAACCGCCGAGGTCGCGGTCCTGGACGTTGGCCTGCACGTAGCTGCGCAGCTTGCCGTTTTCCGAGGCGATCTCATTGGCACCGATGCTGCGGGTGATCTTCGCGACCATGCCGAGCGGGATGTAGGGGGTGTCAGCTCCGTCGCCGCCCGTCGCGGTGGCCGCGGCAGCGGGTGCTCCTCCCATGCCGCCACCCATTCCGCCGCCAGCCTGCGGGGCCGCGGTGCTCATGCCCGGTTTGGCGGCGATCAGGATGCGGCTGAGTTTTTCGATGTCATCGCGCTCACTCCGCTCGACGCGGATCTGGATGGGGAACCGCTGGCGGCCTTCGATGGTGGTGCTGACATTCTTGCCGCCGATGGAAATTTCCACCGCATCCAGCACATCCTTCGCGCTGAGGCCGTAGCGAGCCATGGCCACCCGATCCACCTCGATGTTTAGATAGGGTTTTCCCTGGACGCGTGACGGGGAAACACCGGTCGCGCCGGGGACTTCGTTGATGAGTTTTTCAATTTCAAATGCCTTCCGTTGGATGGCATCGAGGTCGTCGCCATAGATCTTCACTCCGACTTGGGCGCGGATGCCGGTGTAAAGCATGAGGATGCGGTTTTCGATCGGTTGCAGGAAGGCTGGGACGTAGCCGGGCACTTCCTTCATTTTCTCGGTGAGCTCGGCTTTGAGTTTCTCCATCGTCATGCCATCACGCCACGCCGGGTTGCGCTTCACTCGGAATTTTCCGTTAGGTATGTATTCCGGTTTGAGCATGATGGTGGTTTCCAACATCTCGGTGGGTGCCGGATCGGTGGCGGTTTCGAATCGGCCGAGCTTTCCCGCCACGATCTCCACCTCGGGAGTCGCGGCGATGATCTGGTCCTGCCATGACATCACGCGCTGGATTTCCTTGAAGCCGGTCTTCGGCATCAAGACCGGCATGTGCAGCAGACTGCCCTCGTTGAGTGGCGGCATGAACTCCTTGCCGAAGCCCGCGAACAGTTCCGCCGTGCGGTTGAATCCGGCATCGGCGAGTTGTTTGGTCGTCGCCCGTGGCAGGCCGAAGGCGAGCAGCATGCAGAACGCTAACAAAAGAACCGCCCCGCCGACAACCGTCTTTCGATGGTTCAGAGCCCACGAAAGCGCGGGATCGTAAATGCGCATGAGGAAGCTCATCACGATGTTCCGCTCCTCTTCATGATAGGGGCCGCGCACGAGGAACGAACAGAGCACCGGCACCAAAGTGACGCCTAACAAGGTTGCTCCCAGCATCGCAAAGGTCTTGGTGAAGGCAAGCGGGTGGAATAGTTTCCCCTCCTGGCCGGTCAGTGCGAAGACCGGGAGGAAGGCGAGCAGGATGATGCCCATGGCAAAGAAGATCGGCCGCCCGACCTGTTGGGACGCCACGAGTGTCGTCTGCCATCGCTCGACGGCGGTGAGAGGGCGGCCTTTTTCCTTCTCTTCGGTCTCGCAATGCCGGATGACGTTTTCGGTCACGACGATGGCCGCGTCCACCAGCACGCCGATGGCGATGGCGATGCCTGTTAGCGACATGATGTTGCTGGTGATACCGAATTCCTTCATCAGCAGGAAGGACACAAGGATCGAAATCGGCAGCGGCAGCGTGACGATGAGGATGCTGCGGAAGTGCCACAGAAAAATGATGTGGGCGAGCGTGACGAGGATGATTTCCTCGACGAGCGCGTGCTTGAGCGTGTCGATGGTGCGGTCGATCAACTCGCTGCGATCGTAAAACGGCCGGATGCTCACGCCGGGTGGCAGGCTGGCGGCGATCTCGTCGATCTTCTGCTTCACCCGCTCGATGACGGCCTTGGCATTCTCGCCGGTGCGCATCACCACGGTGCCGCCGACGGCTTCGCGGCCGTTCAGATCAAGCGCGCCGCGGCGGTAGTCTCCGCCGATCTGGATGGTGGCGATGTCTTTCAGATAGATCGGCGTCCCATCCACCGCCTTGACGGTGACGAGTTCGAGATCCTCCGGACCGGTGACCAGGCCGATGCCACGAAGGACGAACTCCGCACCGTTTTCCTCCACGGTCTTGCCACCGACATTGAGGTTGGCGTTCTGCACTGCGGTCAGCACTTCCATGAGCGTGACGTTGGCGGCGCGCATCTTGGTGGAGGAAAGCTCCACCTGGTATTGTTTCACAAATCCGCCGATGCTGGCGACTTCAGCCACGCCTTGCACGCTGGCGAGGTCATAGCGGATTTTCCAATCCTGGAGCGAGCGGAGTTG
>JBGSTM010000003.1:0-50857 GCA_041736495.1 Akkermansiaceae bacterium | reverse complement strand
AGGTGCGGCTCAGGCAACCGGTGGCGGCGAGCTGGGCCAGCGCGGCTTTCGGGCCGAGGGCGTAAGCCAGTGCGGCGGCGTCGTTGGTCGCGTTGGTTTGGGGGATGAATGCGCCGCGGACGGTTTGGAATAGGGAGCGGTTTGCCATGGTTGGGTGTCCGATTTGTTGGTGTGGACGGAATCGATATTGGCACGGAGTGCGCCAAGAATTCTTGCGAAGCTTTGATTTCCTGTAACCCTTTGATTTTGAATTGAAAAAATCTTTGATAATTTTCTGATGATTCTTGTCCGGAATTCCTGATTGTGTTTTTCATAGAATGTTCGCTAGTCATTTCGCCATGAAGCGAGTGGCGATCGGCCTGCTAGGGACAAAACTGGACAGCGGCACGGAGGTGAGCCGCTGGGATTTCTGGCGGCCCACGGTTTCGCTTTTTCAGCATGAGGATCTGTTGTGGGACCGGCTGGAATTGCTGGCCGAGCCGAGTTTTTCGATGATCTCACGGCAGGTGATCGATGACGTCCGGCAGATTTCGCCGGAAACCGAGGCGCGGTTGCACGAGGTGAGCTACGGGGCCGATCCGTGGGATTTGGAGACGGTCTATGCGGCGCTGCACGATTGGGCGCGGGGGTATGCGTTCGATTGCGAGAAGGAGGAATATTTCATCCACATCACGACCGGGACGCACATTGCGCAGATCTCGCTGTTCCTGCTGAACGAAGCGGGAACGTTGCCGGGGAAGCTGATCCAGACATCGCCACCGCCGTCGAAGCCTTCGCGGAATGCGCCGAAGCCTGGGTATTCGGTGATCGATCTGGATTTGTCGAAATACGACCAGCTCAGCACCCGCTTCCAGAAGGAGCAGGTGGAGGTGACGGATTTTTTGAAAAGCGGTATCGCCACGCGCAATGCGGGCTTCAACCGGTTGATCGACCGCATCGAGCAGGTGGCGCTGCGCTCGCAGGCGCCGATGCTTCTAACCGGTCCGACCGGCGCGGGGAAATCCCATCTCGCACGGCGCATTTTCGAGCTGCGCAAACAACGCGGCGGGCTGCGCGGAAACTTTGTAGAAGTGAACTGCGCCACTCTATCAGGAGACACCGCGGCGTCTGCGTTGTTCGGGCACACGCGGGGATCGTTCACCGGGGCGCAGAAGGACCGGCCGGGGTTGTTGCGCGAGGCGGATGGCGGGTTGCTGTTTCTCGATGAGATCGGCGAACTGGGGCCGGACGAGCAGGCGATGCTGCTGCGGGCGCTGGAAGATAAGACGTTTCTGCCGGTCGGCTCCGACAAGCCGGTGAAGAGCGATTTCCAACTGATCGCCGGGACGAACCGCGACCTGCGGGAAGCGGTGGCGAACGGACGGTTCCGCGAGGATTTGTTAGCGCGGATCCATTTGTGGACGTTCGCGCTGCCGGCGCTTTGCCAGCGGCGCGAGGACATCGCGCCGAATTTGGAATACGAACTCGACCGCCACCGGCAGGTGCACGGGCGGGAAATCAGCTTCAACAAGGAGGCGAAGCAGGCGTTCTTAAAATTCGCCGAAGCGCCGGACACGCGGTGGAGTGGAAATTTCCGGGATCTGAACGCGGCGGTGGTTAGAATGGCGACGCTCGCCCCGCGCGGGCGGATCCGGGAGGAGGAGGTGGAGGAGGAGATCCAGCGGCTGCGCGAAAATTGGCATCGGCCCGGAGCTGTGGCGCAAACAGATGGCGCGGATTTGGAGGGCATTCTGGATGTCGATGTGTTAGCCGGGCTCGATCCGTTCGACCGGGTGCAGCTTGCCTACGTCGCGGCGGTGTGCCGGCGTTCGAACACGCTATCAAATGCCGGTCGGGAAATTTTCGCGGTTTCCAGAAACAAGCGGAGCGTGACCAATGATGCGGATCGGCTGAAGAAGTATCTGGCGAAGTTTGGACTGAAATTCGAACTGCTGCGGCAGACCATCAGGTCTTGAAGTCCCGAGTTTGGAAGGACAGCCAGCCGATGGTGAACAGGGTGATGTTGAGTCCTAAAAGGAATGCGTAGGATTCGATGATCTTCGGCCACGAAATCGTCTGCTCCAACAGGAAGACCCAGGCGCTCATCCGCCAGGTGATGAAGTAGCTTTCGTAGGGTTTGAAAAACGGAAACCCTTGCAGGATCATGTCCACAAACAGGATTGTAAGCGTGATGATCGTCGCAGCGGCGGGTTTGATCTTGAAACAGGAAAACATGAACGCGATGGATGATAGCGTGATCATGCTCACCCCGATGCCGGCGGCCGACATGGCAAGCCGTCCAGCGCCTTCCCACCAGTCCGGATAAGCGGCGAAGACTTTCATTTTCGGCTCCATGACGAACAATCCGCCTTCCCAGCCGACGGCGGCAACGGCCATGGCGTAGCCCGACGCGCCGACGAAGAAGACGAAGGAAAACGTGTAGAGCGAAACGGCGGTGTATTTGACTAACAAAAGTCGGAGCCGGCTGATCGGTCGGGCGAAGACCATCCGCAGGTTGCCGTCCTCGTTTTCCTTGGCGACGATGTCTCCGGCGACCAGCGCGAAGTAAATCGAACCCAGCAGGAACATGCTCAGCAGCATGATGGTGAAGGTGATGGTCAGCGAGCTGTAGTAGGTGCCGAATTCCAGCCCGTTGCGCTCCAGCATGCCCTTCATGTAGCGCTGGCTGCGCTCGAGTTTGTAAACGAAGAGGATGACCGCCTCCATGACCAGGAAGGCTCCGTAGCCCATCCAGGTCCGAGGGCGGGCGAAGAGTTTGCGGAGCTCGCCGCGGAGTTGTTCGAGAAAAAGCATGGGGCTGGGGCCGCCGGTCGATCGGCGTGCTCCACTCATACACTGGAAACGTGTGAGTCAACCCGTTGCTGAAGACCGATTTCCAGTTTCAGCGGATACGGGATGAACCTACGAGTAGTACATCCGACCGTAGCTGGCATTCGTCCGGACCCGCAGCAGGCCCATTGCTAGCAGCAGGGGAGCGAATGCGAGTGAGAGCTCGGAGACCGGGATGCTTCTCAGCAGGAAGGATTCTGATGGGGAGTCTTCGTTTGCGGGTAGTGATGGGGACGGGACAGTGGCATTGTTCCGCTCCGACATCGCCGTCCATCGCTGGTCGCGGACCCAGAATGACTCGGAATTGGATTGAGGGTCGTTCAGGATGTTCCGGAAGCTTTCGTGCTCCTGGCTGGATGCGGATCGCTCAGCCGGAGCATCGGCCGGATTCCAATCAAAAATGGATTCACCGGGCTGGGCGACTGCGGTGGACATTGTAGCCAGGAGGCTCATGACCATGCCACTCACCATGCGTCTGGCGGGGCGTGACTGTGGCGTATGGACGACAGGAGGCATATCATTCCTCGCTAACGCTTGCTTCATGCCATCATCCGACGATTTGATGCAGATCCCGGCGGTTCTAGGAGCGTTAGGGCTTCGAAACGATTTCCAACAGATCTCTGGCAGCAAAAGCCCTGCAATTCCTGCAGAGCGGCATGCAGCGCCTGCAAGGTGCCGGGATCAGTTGGGACTCGGTGCGCCGTTCAGGATTTCCATGTAGAGGTCTTCCAGCGAACGCTTCACCGGAGCGAAGGCACGGACACGGACGCCCGCGCCGACGAGGGTTTCCACGAGGGCGGCGGGATCGGCACCGTGTCTCAGGCTGATTCGTGTATTGGAAAGCACCTCGCCGCCAGTGCTGTGGATGATGCCGCAGGCGAGGCCCCAGGGCTCGAGGTCGACCTCGAAGACCGGGATGTCGTCCTGCAGGCCCTTGACGGTGCCTTCGAAGACCCGCTTGCCTTCGCGGAGGATTGCCACGCGGTCGCACATAAGCTCGACCTCGGCTAACAGGTGGGAATTGAACAGCACGGTCATGCCGCGCTCGTCGCGGAGGTTGAGGATGAAGTCGCGGAACCACTTGATGCCTTCCGGGTCGAGGCCGTCGGTGGGTTCGTCCAGCAGAAGGACCTCGGGTTCCGGCAGGAGTGCCTGGGCGAGGGCAAGGCGCTGGCGCATGCCGTGGCTGTAGGTGCGGACTTTCGAGTGGACGCGCTTGGTGAGGCCGACGCGCTCGATGACCTTTTGCGCGGCAACCGCGTCAAAACCGCTGGAATAGCTCATGAGGATTTTCAGGTTATCCCAGCCGCTGAGGTAGTCGTAGAAGGCGGGAGCTTCGAAGATGGCTCCGACTTTGCGCAGGGCTTTGGAACGATGATGGAGGACGGAGATGCCGTCGATGGTGACGTCGCCCTGGTCCGGCATGACCATGCCGAGGATGATGCCGAGTGAAGTGCTTTTGCCCGCGCCGTTGTGGCCTAGCAGGCCGTAGATCTCGCCTCGGTTGACGTGGAAGGAAACATCGTCGAGCGCGGGTTTTCCGCTGAATTTCTTGAAGAGTCCGTTGGCGGCGAGCATGGTGGAAAGGGATGTTAGTTTCCGGTGATGAAGCGCGGTTTGTTGGCGCTCCGGAAGTCGGCGTAGAGGAAATTGGTTTCCGATGGGTGTCTGGATTTGCTGTCGAAGATGAGCGGGATGAGGTCTTCGCGGACGCCGAAGAAGTAAAGATCAGAAATCGGGCGGTTGTTCTGGGTGGTGTTCCAAGAGTAGCTGGAGCCGGTTTTTTCGAATTCCGTTTTGTCGGCCGGGCAGTGGAAGGCGTCTGGGGATTCGAGATAGGGGAGGAGGATGGTGTCGAGCACCGGAACATCTTGTGTTTTGGAATTACGGCCGATCTCGAGGTGGGGCATGGTCTGGTTGTTATCCTGCAAGTAGCTTTGCAGGGCGACACCTTGAGAGCGGAGGTTTCCGAGGCAGGCAGCTTCGTGGGATTTTGCGATAAACGAGCGCGCCACCGGATAGCCGATGCCCGCGAGGGCGGCGATGATTGCGATTACCACCAGCAACTCGACCATGGTGAATCCGCGGGATTTGATCATGGGCGTGGACGGAATTCGTTGCCGCGGAGGCCTTGCATGGTTTCGTTCATGGATTCCATGAGCGGGGCGAGGTCGAGTTTGGTGTCGGCGCTTGATTTTTCGAAATACGCCTTCATGCCTTGCTGGCTGATCTGGTCGAGCAGGTCGGCACCGAGTTCGTCGGCGCGCTCCATTTCCGACTGGGTGCGGCCTTCCTTGATTTCCTTGAGTCCCTGCTCGACGAATTTCTTGCGCTGCTCGGGCTTCATCGCATCGAGCGCCTCCATGAAACGGCCCATCGACTCGACGATGGTTAGATCGATGAAGAGGCTTTTTTCATCCGGAGAGAGTTTTCGGAAGAAATTCTCCCCGGCGCGGTTTTCGCGGTTTTTTTCCCGCTCCTGGAAATCGAGGCCGTTGACGAGTTGGGCGATGTTGCGGAGTTCGTTTTCGCGGCGCTTGGCTTCCGCGGCGTTCGGCGCGGATGTTCCGGCGGACCAATCGGCGAAATTCGCTTCGGACACCGCGCGGTTGACCCGCTCGGCGGTGATTTTCCTGGACCCGGCGTAAACGCGGATCCCCCACACGCAGGCCCAGACGACTGCGAGAATCAACGCCGCTTTGATGATTACCTGCTTGTGTCGCATTTCTGCCAGAGGCTAAGCGAAGACCGTTTTCGCGCAAGCGGACAAAATCAACCGGCACCCGCGTCTGATGAAAATCGACCTTGGCGATGCTGGGGGGCGGTGTTTGAATGCTTCTGATGAAAGGAAACCCAAGCATGGCCCTGTTGCTGGCGCTTCTGACTTCACCCATGTGTCATGCGGACGTGGTTTCCGATCTGACAGGACGGGCAGAGAAAGGCGACACCGTGGCCCAACTGGAACTCGCGGGAATGCATGCGAAAGGAGAGGGGGTGGCGAGGGACGAGGCGGCCGCGGCGGCCTGGGTCCTCAAAGCGGCTCAGCAGGGGAGTGTGCAGGCGCAGGTCCTGGTGGGTCATCGCTATTTGAAAGGCGAAGGCATGCCTGAAAACGTGGACGAGGCGTTGAAGTGGTTTTCCAAGGCGGCCGAGCAGGGAAACGGTGAGGCGCAAATGGCACTTGGCGGGATTTACCTTGCGGGAAGAGGTGTCAAAAGAGACAGCACGGAAGCCGCCAAGTGGTTTTTGATGAGTGCGGAACAGGGGAATCCCGCGGCGCAATGCCAGATGGGGCGCATGCACATGATGGGTGCGGGCGTCTCGATGGATGATGTGGAGGCCTACAAATGGTCTGACCTCGCAGCGGCGCAGGGAGATGCCGCAGCGCAGAAGATCATCCGTGTTCTGAAAATGAGAATGACCCGGGAGCAGGTTGAGTTCGGCCAGCAGCTTGCTCGCGACCATCTGGACATGAAGAAGGCGGCGGGGTCTCCTGAACTTCCGGTGGATGTCCCGGAAGTCCTGCCGATGATATTGCCGGTGGATCCCGAGTGATCCTTCATGACCCGGGCCGGGGAAGGCGCATCAGGGGTCGACCCAGACGCTGCTGAAACTCGCGGTGGTCTGCGAGGGGTTGCTGCCACTCGATACGGCCAGACCGATATGGCAGGTGCCGGCCATCGCGATTTTCGTGCCACCCAGATAGGTCCAGTTGACTCCGTCGGAACTTTTGAAGGCGTAGATCATCCGCTTCTTGGCGCTGCGGGTCAGGCGCACCCAGGTGTCGGGACCCGGGTTGCGGGCGATGCCCTGGACCGAAGCCTTGCGGCCCGCTTTCAACCGTTTCACCAACCGATAGGAACTGTCATTGCCAAGTCCGATGAAGACCTCCCGAGCCTTGGGAGCCATGGATTCGCGGATCATGATTCCGGCATAACAGTCGGGGCCCGCGTTCCTGTCCAGACTGACCTTGGCCAGGATCGAACCGTCTCCGCTGAGAGTCTGATAGGTATAGCGGGTCTGGTCACTGACGCCGCCGAACGCACCGGATCCTGTCTGGGTGTAGGCTCCATTAAAAAACGAGACGTGGCCGGCCCACTGTCCGGTGCCGATGTCGCTGGTTCTCCAGGGCAGCGGCAGGCCGACGACCTGGATACGCAGCTCGGTATCCACAGTGGCCAACGAGCTGTCCGCGGCGCGAATGTGGAAACTATTCATGCCAGCGCTGTTTGGCGGCGGAGTGCCGTAAAGCTGTCCGTCCGTGCCGATGACCAGCCAATCCGGACCGCCCACCTTCCAGTAGGTGAGGGTGTCACCGGGGTCATAGTCGATCGCCTTGCCGGCCAAGGATTGGCCGTCGTAGTAGGCGTTTTCACTGGCATCTCCAGCGAAAACCGGGTTGCCGGTAAACACCGGACGGCGGTTGACGGGTAAGCCGGGATCGTCGATGTCGCCGGTGTTGGCGAGGGCGTTGATCGTGATGTTGAGTGGTGCTTCAGCGAAGGCTCCGCTGCTATCCGTCACCCGGACGACGAAATTGTTGATTCCGGTGTTAGATGACTGCGGTGTGCCACTGAGCATTCCGGTGGAAGATACTCCAAGCCATGCCGGCCCCGAGATTTTCGTGATGGACAGGACGTCACCTGCGTTGGGATCCGAAGCTGCCAGTTGGCCGCCGATTGAAGCGCCCTCGTTGCCGCTCAGCGAAATCGGGTTCAGGGTGAACGCAGGCGCGAGGTTTTTCCCGATGATTGTCACCGGGGTGATCTCGATGGAGACGGTGGCGGGCGAAGATGTCAGGCTGCCATCACCACTCGTGAAGGTAAACTGGTCGCGGCCTGTGGCATCTGCGTTCGGCTGATAGGAAAGATTCGGAGGAGTGCCGCTGAGAATGCCCTTTGTCGGGAGGTCGACGACGGTGAATTTGAGGCTGCTGACTTCCGGATCGCTGCCCGTCAGCACGATGGCTCGGGGAGAATCTGCCGGTGTCTCCACGGCAAGGGAGTTCGCTACAGGTGCGTCGTTCACCGGATTCACGACCAGGGAAACCGTGGCCGGCTGGGAATTCGTAGTGCCGTCGGTGACCAGGAAGGTGAAGTTGTCCGGTCCGTTGTAATTCGGTGACGGGGAATATATGACGTTCGGTGGTGTGCCGGCGAGCGATCCGTGGGTGGGTCCGGTGACGATGGTGAAGTCCAATGTCGCACCCTCCGGATCCGTGCCGCCGATTTCGATTTCTAGCGGAGTGTCTTCCTCGGTTTCATGAGTGGCGGCAAGCGCAACGGGGGCGTCATTGGAGGCGCTGACGACGATGGAAATCGTGGCGAGCGGCGAATCCACCGTGCCGTCATTGGCAACGAAGGTGAACTGATCGGAGCCGTTGAAATTCTTCGCCGGGTTGTAGGTTAGATTCGGAGGTGTTCCGGAGAGCGTGCCTTTGGATGGACCTGCGATGACGGTGAAAGTCAGGGGATTGAGATCCTTGTCGCTACCTCCAAGGACGATCGGGAGTGCCGTGTCTTCAGTGGTGTTGACGGATTTCGAATTGGCAACGGGTTCATCGTTGACCGGACGGATCGTGATCGAGACCGTGGCCTCTCCAGAAGTCGCCGCGCCATCGTTGACTTGATAGGTAAAGCTGTCGTTTCCGCTCAGATCGGCCCCCGGGGAGTAGATCAGATTGGGAGCGGTGCCGCTGAGGGTTCCTTTGGCCGGTCCATTCACGATGGTGAATGTCAGCGGGTTATTCTCGGTGTCCGTTCCGCTGAGGGTGATCGCGACCGGCGTGTCTTCGTCAGTCGTTGCGGCTTTCCCGGCGGCAACCGGAACGTCGTTGACGGGCGTGACAGAGATCGAAACGGTGGCTGGCTGGGAATTCAAAGTCCCGTCATTGACCATAAAGGTGAAGCTGTCAGGGCCGTGGTAGTTTGTTACCGGGGAATAAGTGACGTTTGGTGGTGTGCCGGCGAGCGATCCGTGGGTGGGCCCGGTGACAATGGTGTAGTTCAAGGTCGCGCCCTCTGGATCCGTGCCGACGATTTCTATTTCGATCGGCGCGTCCTCGGCCGTTTTATAGCTGGCGGCAAGCGCCACCGGGGCATCATTGGACGCGCTCACGGCGATGGAGATCGTGGCAAGCGGAGAATCCGCGGTGCCGTCATTGGCAACGAACGTGAATTGGTCGGAGCCATGGTAATCCTTCGACGGGGTGTAGGTTAGATCCGGAGGTGTTCCGGTGAGGGTTCCTTTCGTGGGACCTGCGATCACTGTAAAGGTCAGGGGATCGAGATCTTTGTCGTTACCGCCAAGGACGATGGGGAGTGGAGTGTCTTCGCTGGTATTGACAGATTGTGAATTGGCTATGGGTTGATCGTTGACCGTGGTGACTGTGATTGAAACCGTAGCGTCTCCGGAAACCGCCGTGCCGTCACTGACCCGATAGGTGAAGCTGTCGCTTCCGTTCGAACTTGCCACCGGCGAGTAGGTTAGGTTAGGGGCGGTGCCGGTGAGGGTGCCTTTGGTCGGACCGCTTATGATCGAGAATGTCAGGGGGCTTTTCTCGATGTCCGTTCCACTGAGGGTGATTGCGACCGGCGTATTTTCGGCAGTCGTTGCGGATTTTCCATGGGCGACCGGTGGGTCGTTGACGGCTGTGACCGTGATCGACACGGTGGCGTTCTCTGAGTTCGCCGCGCCGTCACTGACCCGGTAGGTGAAGCTGTCATTGCCGTTGTAGTCGGCCGAAGGCAAGTAATTCAGGTTGGGAGCGGTGCCGGTGAGGGTTCCTTTGGTCGGACCACTTACGATTGAGAATGTCAGTGGGGAGTTCTCGATGTCCATTCCGCTGAGGGTGATCGCGACCGGCGTGTCTTCATTTGTGGTTGCGGATTTTCCATGGGCGACCGGTGGATCGTTGACGGCTGTGATCGTGATCGAAACGGTTGCGGTGGCGGAATTGAGGGTGCCGTCGCTGACGTAAAACGTGAAGCTGTCGTTTCCGTGATAGTCGGCGGACGGTGAATAGGTTAGATTGGGGGGCGTGCCGCTGAGGGTGCCCTTCGCGGGAGGAGTCGCGATCGAGTAGGTCAATGAGCTGTTTTCCGGATCGGTGCCTCTCAGGGTGATCGGAAGAAGAATATCCTCATCCGTCGCTACGGAGGCTGCGGAAGCGACCGGCACCTGGTTGATGGGAGGTGTGACCGGAATCTGGTAGAAGATCTCGCTCGAAAGGGAACTTTGGAGTCCGCTCTCGTTCACGGCGGAGACCGCGAAGTAGTAGGTGGTTCCTTCGGTGAGGTCCGAAATGGAAGTCGATGGATTCGTCCCCACATCCACCACGTTCGGATAAACTCCCGAACTGGTTCCATAGCTCACCTTGTATCCGCTGATGTCAGTCTCGGGATTCGCGTCCCACTCCAGGTCCACCCCGGCGGCGGTTGTTTCAGACACGGTGGCCGCCAGGCCGACCGAGACCAGCACCAGACACTTCAGCAGTGCATGAACTTTTCCGCCTTGAATTCCGGCGAGTTGGCTGGCGGCTGTTGCAATGGCGGAGGCTCTTCGTGACAAAGCTCCGCCCGGGATGGCCCGTGGGGCCAAATGGCTGATGTTCATGGCTGGTTGTAAGGGTGGCGATTCTTGAAAAGCCTCCCGTCTTTGGTCTCCGGAGTGGGACTCTCTGGAGAGACGGACAACCCGATTTCGGAAATGAGCTCGGTTACCGGGAGATTTCCTCCAGGCAGACCTCGCCCTCTTGGACAGATCCGAATTCAGGCCGCCTGAGTTGCGAAAGGGACTCGCGCCTCAGGAGGATCTTAAACTCGATTCAAGTGGGACCGGTGAGTCCTTTGAATCTCGTCAGGGATTCGATAGCAGGTGATTTATGATCGATCATTGACTGTTTCAGTCTCTGATCTGTCGCGGAGCATAAAAAATAAGGAGATCTTAACAAGAATATTCTCTTAATTTTTGAACAATTTCCCTCATTTGGTGTCAGTTGCTAGAAATCCGGTCCATCGAAAGGCGTCCAAAACAGTTCTCCAACGAGTCTATTAGAAGCCGCGGCGAATCATGAATTGCTAAACCTAAGGGGATTGTGACGTAGGATCTCAGTTCCGGGTTTCGAACTGGTAACTCATGTTTCCATATCTCGGGAAATTTTAGAAAATCCCCGCCGACGAGAGCTACTATCGGCCAGACAGCCCGTTTTACCCTAGACAAGGAGATCCAATCCACCTTTTCGAGCGACTTTGTCGTGGGAGATCTCAAACCAAATCCCGTTTTTCGCTGAATCTTTTGGGCTTTACGCTGGGCTGCGATCTCTTCAGACAAGACGCCCCGCCGCATGAAAATCAATGGGCGGACTCCAAAACCATCCCATCATCCTATCATGGACATCCAAATCGCGACTCTTTGTGACTTCGCCGCCGACTACAATGGCAAGCTGGTCATCTCCGGAACCTTTGACACCCTAGCCGCCCGCGCGGTGCCGGTGGTGCACCCGATGTGCGCCCTTGCCATGCGTTTCTGCTTCACTCCGGAAGACGCAGGACGCCACAAGCTTTCCATCAACATCATCAACGAGGACGGCGAATCGCTCGACCCGAACAACATGCCGATCGAGCCTGAGTTCGAAGTGCAACTTCCGAAAAACGTGCCTTTCCTTACCCGCAACATCGTCATGAACCTGCAGGGCCTTCGTTTCGAGGAAGCCGGCATCTATTCCATCGACATCGGTTGCGACGGCGAAATCCTTGTCCGTCTGCCACTTCGCATCGTACAGGTCACGCAAGGCCCGAACGGCGAGCAAATCGCCTGATTTCCGGATCCCGAATCTTCCCAACGCGCCACAGGTCATCCAACCGGTGGCGCGTTTTTTTAGGCGTTTGTGAATAGGCTCTGCTGGGCGGGTTGACAGGTTGCTAACCCTTCGATTGGATCGTTCGAATTCAATCGATCTCATGAAATCTCCCATCTGGCTCCTATTGATCGCAGGCACGGCATCGGCGGACATCAGCGATATCAGTGCACCGCCGCCGCTTCGTCCGCTGCCGGTTTTCAGGCCACTTGCTCCGATCGTGGTCGCTGGATTCGAGGCTCCCGTGACTTTGTCCGCCAGCACTTTGCTCGGTCAGGATGTGGCGGGACCCTCGCACCGGGTGCGCGAGCAGGTGCCGACCGACGGGTACATGGCGCATTTCAGCATCGACTCGGATTTTGGCGACATGGAAGTCATCAGCACCGAACTGGCGCGCGTCCGGATTCATGAACTCGGAGCCATCCGGAAACTGTTGGAAGTGAGTCGCAGTGACCTCTTTGCGGAAGGCGTGAGAAGGTCGATCGAGCAGCCTGTTGACGCAGTGAAAAACATCGCGAAGGATCCGGTCGGGTCGGTCAGGGCGGTGCCGAGGACGGTCGGCCACTTTTTCCAAAGAGTCGGCCAGACGGTCGGAAATGCCGCCGCGAATTCAAGGGATCGTCGGGAGCGCGGTGAGGACAGTCAGGTCGGCGCCAACATCGGTAGTGCGGCGAGGGGAATCATTGGATTCGAGTCCGCCCGGCTCGAATGCGCGAGGCAGCTCGGCGTGGATCCCTACTCTGACAACGAGCGTCTCCAGCAGGAAATCGACCGTGTTTCCTGGGTGTTTTTCTCCGGTGGGCTGCCACTGCGGATCGGTGCGATGGCGATTTCCGGCGGGGCTTCGGTAGCCCTCACCGCGACCAAGGTGGTCGGTCTTCCGGATGAGATTTACTCGCTCACCCCCTCGGAACTGGCGCTCCGAAACCAGCAGGATCTAACCGTGATGGGCGTGCCGGAGGACCAAATCCGGCGCTATCTCTCGAACGAAGCGCTTTCGATCACCCTGCGCGTCTCGATCATCCGCTCGCTTAAAGCGCTTGGCACCTTGCCTGGAAGCGCCGCCGTGGCCGAGGTCGCGGCGAATTGCGAGACCCGCAGGCAGGTGGAATTTCTGAATCAGGCGCTCATCCTGCTCGCTCGGCAGCAGCAATCCGGGAAATCAAGGTACAGCTCGCTGGAAGTCGTCGGCCGGCTTCCCGGCGCGATCGATCAGACCGGGGTGCTCCAGATTTCCGCGCCCGTGGACTATGTGAGCTGGACGCCGGAAGTGGCCGAATTCGCCAAACGCGAGGATTTGATCGGCCGCAAGCCGACCCTCCTGCTCGGCGGCGGTGCCACGGAGCGCACCCGGATCGAGCTGAAAGCCCTCGGCTGGACGCTGGTCACCCCGTAAATCGAGATTCAGGGTTGAGTCCGCCGCCGGATTCCGCGAAAACCCTGGCGGATGAGAATTCTCGTTGTTGGCAAAGGTGGGCGCGAGCATGCGCTGGTGAGGGCGTTGGCGGATTCCCCGGGGAAACCCGAGTTGTTTTGTTTCCCCGGCAGTGACGCGATTTTCGAAATCGCGAAACCGGTCGAAGCCGACGGGCTGGAGTCGTTGGTTGCTTGGATGACAGCGAACGCCATCGACCTCTGCGTGGCCGGGGAGGAAAGCTATCTCGTGAAAAGCGAGGGCCTCGCGAACCTCTGTGGGAAAAACGGCATTCCTTGCTGGGGCCCGCCGAAAGAGTCCGCGCAACTTGAAGCCAGCAAGGAGTTCGCGAAGGAATTTCTGGTCAGAAACGGCATTCCCACCGCGCGCGGGGTGGCCACTGACACGCTTGAAGAAGCAGTCGCCGCAATCGCCGGTGAATATCCGACGGTGCTGAAATTCGACGGACTCGCCGCCGGAAAAGGCGTCGCGGTCTGCGCCGACGAAGCCTCGGCGCTTTCGTTTCTTGATGAAGTTTTTACCCAGCGTCGTTTCGGTCCCGGCCGCGTGCTCGTCGAGCAATGCCTCGTCGGCCCGGAAGTCTCCATTTTCGCCGCGATCATCGACGACCAGTATCTGATTTTCACCCCCGCCCGCGACTACAAGCGCGCCCTCGACGGCGACCTCGGCCCGAACACCGGCGGCATGGGAGCCGTCGCCAGCCGCCAGCTCATCTCGCAGGAACTGCTCTCTCAGATCGAAAAAGAAATCGTCCGGCCGACGGTTAGCGGGCTTCGCAAAGAGGGCCTACCCTATCGGGGATTTCTTTACTTCGGCCTCATGCTCACCGAGACCGGACCGCAGGTGATCGAGTACAACTGCCGCTTCGGTGACCCCGAGTGCCAGGCGGTGATGCCGCTGGTCGAAGGCGATCTAGCAGCGTTCTGCCTCGCCGGGGCAAAGGGGGAACTCCGCGAAGACC
Organism: Akkermansiaceae bacterium; assembly: GCA_041736495.1. Lineage (GTDB taxonomy): Bacteria > Verrucomicrobiota > Verrucomicrobiia > Verrucomicrobiales > Akkermansiaceae > Luteolibacter. The sequence goes on along the minus strand of JBGSTM010000003.1, from coordinate 36,775 downwards.
TCATCCGTTTCAGCGATGGCTGGAGTGTCTGCGTCATCCTCGCCTCCGCCGGCTATCCGGAAACGTCGCGCAACGGCGACAAAATTTCCGGAATCGAAAAGGTCGCCGAAGCCCGTGTCTATCACTCCGGCACCCGCCGCACCGCCGACGGCGCCTGGGAAACCAACGGCGGCCGCGTGCTCGCCATCGTCTCCGGCGGTGAAACCCGCGACGAAGCCGTTGGCAGGGCTCATGCCGCCGCCGATCTCGTCAGCTTCGACGGTTCGCAACGCCGCCGCGACATCGGCATCCTCAACTTCTGAATCATGCAAAAGACTCTCACCGCAGAAGACATCGCCGCCGGAGTGGAGCGCCTCGCCCAGGCGATCCTCGACAAAAACCGCGGCCACCCCGTCGCCCTCATCGGCATCCGCAGCCGCGGCGATGAAGTGGCGGAGCGGATTCTAACGATTCTCTCGGCCGAAGACGACTGGGAGCTGTCATTCGGCGTGCTCGACATTTCGCTCTATCGGGACGACTTCGAGCATCTCCACGAGAATCCGCTGCTGCAAGAGAGCGACATCGGGTTTCCGGTCGAGGGCGCCCACATCATCCTCGTCGATGACGTGCTTTTCACCGGCCGCACCATCCGTGCCGCGCTCGACGCGCTTTCCGACTACGGACGCCCCGGCAAGGTCGAGCTCGCCGTGCTCATCGACCGCGGCCATCGCGAAATGCCGATCCAGCCCGATTATGTCGGCATCACCCTCGACACCCGCCGCCTCGACCATGTATTGGTTGCGCTCGAAGGGACCGACGGCAAGGACGAGATCCGGATCGTCGAAAAAGAAAACCCATGAGCCTTCTGCCACAGAGCAAGAAATCCGCCGAGGAAATCGCGAAACTCCGCGAGTCCCTCGGTATCGTCGGCCCGCCGCCACCGGCCGAAGAAACCTTGCCCGTTGCAGCGCCGATTTCCAACCCGCTTCCCACCGAGCCGCAGGAAATCGCAAAAGTTGAAGAATCTCCTCTGGCACCACTGCCGATCGCCGAAGTTCACGAACCGAAACCCGTGCGTTCGCTCAAACGCTCGGAGCGGATTCCCCAGCTTCCCGGCGGTGACGAAGCTGCCGCCGATGTCATCCGGCCGTCCAGCACAGTTGTTTCCACTCCACTGCCCATTTCCCACGTACCCAAGGTGGTCCGCTCGCTGCGCAAATCCGAGCAAGGCCCGATCGCGCCGATTCCACCACCGCCGCCCGATTCCAAACTGCCCGTCCACCGCCACAGCGAGAAGGAAATCCACGAGATCCGCCGCCAGGAAATGCTCGGCGCGCAGAACGCCGCCGGACACTTGAAATCCCTAACCGCCCACCCGGTCCTGATCGTGCCGGGATACCTTTTCGCCATTGCCGCGGCGGTCGGCATCTACTTCTATCAAATTCCGAAGGAGATCGCCGGAGGCTGCGTGGCGGCCGCGCTGCTCGTCGCGGTCATCATCATTTTCAAGAAGCCGCTCTCGGTCCACCACGCCGCCTTCATCACGGTTGCCGCGTTGTTCGTCGTCGTCTTCGGCGCGCTCCATTATTTTCCCCAACTCCGGCATGGCTCGTAAAGACCTACTCGACATCGCGGCGCTCGAACGCGAGGAAATCGAACACCTCCTCGAGCAGTCCGTCCCGTTCAAGGAACTCTTCACCCGCTCGGTGAAAAAGGTCCCCGCCCTCAAGGGCAAGTCCGTGCTCATGCTCTTTTACGAGCCAAGCACCCGCACCCACTCCTCCTTCGAGGTGGCCGCCAAGCGTCTATCAGCAGACGTCACGAACTTCGACGTCGCCCACTCCTCCATCACCAAGGGCGAGTCCGTTAGGGAAACCGTGGAGACCCTGCAGGCGATGCGCACCGACTACATCATCGTCCGCCACGGCCGCTCCGGCCTGCCCGGCATGATCGCCAAACAAACCAAAGCCTCCGTCATTAGCGCCGGCGACGGAGCCCACGCCCATCCGACGCAGGGTCTGCTGGACGCCTTCACCATCAAGGAGAAGTTCCCCAATCCCACCGGGAAAAAAGTCCTCATCATCGGCGACATCCTGCACTCCCGCGTCGCCCGCTCCACCAGCACCATTTTGAAAAAACTCGGCGTCGAGGTCGCCTACCTTGGCCCCGGCTCGCTGGTCCCGCGCACTGGCCCCGAGAACATCCGCCGCTTCACCGATTACAAGGAAGCCATGGCCTGGTCGCCCGATTTCGTCTATCTGCTACGCGTCCAGATGGAGCGCCAGGACGTCCAGTATTTCCCCAGCCTCCGCGAATACCACCGCCTCTACGGCATCAGCGACGCCCGCCTCGACGAGATCCGCAAGCGCGGCCTCTACATCATGCACCCCGGCCCCGTGAACCGCGGCGTCGAGCTCTGCGACGCCGTCATGGACTACGAACGCAGCCTCATCAACGACCAGGTTGAGAACGGCATCGCGGTGAGAATGGCGGTGCTCTATTGGCTCAAGCCGGGAGCAGACAACGGAGGCGGTTGATTCAAAATAACTTGAAATGATGAAAAAACTTACTAAATTTTCATCAAATTCGTCGCCAAAAAGATGAGAATCACCATCGAGATTGAAGATTCCAAGATTGAAGCCATTCAGAAATGGACCAACGAGCGAAAGAAATCGCCCGCTGTCGCCCTGGCCCTCGACGAATTCATCGAGCAACGCCGGCGCCAGGAATTTCTCGCAAAGGTCATGGCGGGTGAAACCGATTACGGCACGTCCAATGACGAACTCGAGTCTCTCACCGATCTAACGAAACTGTGACCCTCATCGACACTTCCGCGTGGATCGAGTTTTTCCGCCGAAAGGGAGACCCGGGTATCAAGGCGCTGGTCCGCGATCTGATGGCAGTCAAGCAAGCCGCCTACACCTGCCCGGTCTCATTCGAGTTGCTCACCGGAGCGCGGAAGGAAGAACTGGCTGATTTGCGCAGCGGTCTTGATCTTGCATTCCGCATCATATTGCTTCCGGAGCATTGGGATCAGGCTGGTGCTTCGAACGCAGCGCTCAGAGCGCGAGGCATCAATCTCCCCGCCTCCGATCTACTCATCGCCACTGTCGCGCACTCGGAAAAACTGCCGCTCCTTGCCAAAGACGCCCATTTCGAAATGATCCGTGAACAGTCCCTGCCGGAATTGAAAATCATCGTTCCCAGATAAATCGCCGCCGTGAAAATCATAGCTTTGCGATTCTGCGGTAAAAATCCTCCTCTCCCATGACACTCCTCATCACCCACGCCCGCATCGCCTCCGAGCATTCGCCCGACCTCACTCCGGGGGATGTTCTCATCTCCAACGGAAAAATCCAACAAATCGGCAAAGACTTGGCCGCTCCGGATGGCGCGTGCGTCATCGATGCGAAAGGAAAAGTTCTCGCTCCCGGCATGTTCGACGCGCACGTGCATTTCCGCGAGCCAGGCTTCGAGGCCAAGGAAACCATCGCATCCGGCAGCGAGGCTGCAATCAACGGCGGCATCACCGGAGTGGTCATGATGCCGAACACCAGCCCGGCCATCGACTCCGCCACGGTCGTTGCCAACGTGCTGGACATCGCCAAGCGCACCGCCCGCATTCCGGTTTACACTTCCGGCTGCGTCACCAAGGACCGCCACGGCAAGGAAATGGCCGGAATCGACGGCATGCGCGCACTCGGCGTGAAAATGCTCACCGACGACGGTGACACCACCGGTGATCCCGCCATCCTGCTGCGCGCCATGCAGTACGCCACCGAGTTCGGCATGTTCTTCGCCAGTCATTGCGAGGTGCCGGAACTCGCCGGGCCGCGCGCGCTCAATGAAGGAGTGGTTAGCTATCGACTGGGCATCAAGGGCTCGCCCGCCTGTGCCGAGGAAATCATCATCGACCGCGACATCCGCCTGGCCCACGCCGCCGGGGCGCACATCCACATCCAGCACGTCTCCAGCAAACTCGGCATGGAAACCATCCGCTGGTGGAAACAACGCGGCGACGTGAAACTTACCGCCGAGGTCTCGCCGCACCATCTGTTATTCACCGACGAGCACATCGGCGACTTCGACACGAACTACAAGATGAACCCGCCGCTGCGCACCCAGGCGGACAACGAAGGACTGCTGCAAGGCCTCATCGACGGCGTTTTCGATCTCATTGCCACCGACCACGCGCCGCACACGCCATTTGAGAAATCCCAGGATTTCATCAGCGCGCCTAACGGCATCACCGGCATGGATACCGCGCTTGTCTCGCTCTATCACCACTTCGTCGCCACCGGGAAATTCGGCTGGGATCTGATCGTGAAGCGCTACAGCGCCGAGCCCCGCCGCCTGATGGGACTGCCCGCCGTCTCCATCGAAGTCGGCCAGCCCGCCGATCTCATCCTGTTCGATACCGAAGGAGAAACCGCCTTCACGAAAGAGTTCATGAAATCCAAATCCCAGAACACGCCGTTCATCGATCAGACGCTCAAGGGTAGCGTCGATTTGGTGGTGTTGGGTGAAAACATCCTGCTCGAAAGATAAGGAGTGCGGGCACTTCTGTCTGCGTTGGCATCGGAAGGCGGACGCGTCGGAGAAATGTCTTGAAGGATTCGATTTGCATCCGGCAGGTGCCGACTGAAAAACCGAAGTCGCGTAACTTCAAGGAGCGGCGATCTCCGAATCGCCGTGCCCATGTAAAGCCAATGATTCGAGGCATTCGCTCAGCCCATTGTCTTTCCATGGGCTTGGGCGGATCGGAGTCCGCCCCTCCTTGATTTTCACAAGGCTCCCACCCGGTTCCTGGAGCTTTGAACATCTCCAATCTTAAAAGGCATCACGCTGAAGCTCGAACTGCCGACCTTGTTCAGGGTGCCGAGAAATCCAGCACCAGCAGCGAGACGCCTTGACGGGGCAGTTTGAAATCCAACGTGGAGGTGTGGTCGGTGATCTCGGTGGTGGTCTCCGAACCGAGGGTGGCGAGTTTGTTTCCGGCGGCTTCGAGGTCGGCGTATTGTTCGGGAGTGGGTTTCTGCGGCGAGCCAAGGGCTTTCCAGAGGGTGAACGAGTTGCCGTGCGTTTCATCAACCCGGTAGTGGGTGACTTTCGCCTGTCCGTTAGCAACGGGGATGCCGGGGATTTTCAGCGAGACCGCGGCATCGGGGCCGGGGAGGTCGTCGTCATGATAGTGCCAGACGAGCACGCTGAGTTTATTGCCTGATAGACTGGCGAAGGCGGAGACATCGGGCTTCTTGCGGACGCCGCTGCGGAGGATCTCCGGCAGGGGGATTTCCGAGTCGCTGGTGACCGGGAGGCGGTCGCCGTCCATTTTTGAGAACATGCGGAAGACATTCATCACCGGCTTGTCGATGCCGTTGGTGGCGAGCGAGCGGAAGCCGGCGAAATACGGCTGGTCTTCGAATGTGAAGGCCCAGGTCAGCGCGCCTTCCAGATTCACGCCGTGTTTCGCGGCGAGATCGAGTTTGCGGGGAAACGTGGCGGCGGTGTAGCTGGAATACATCGTGCCGTTTCGATAGGCGAGGTTAGGTCCCTGGCAGGCGGCGCATCCCTCTGGATCGGACTCGCCGATGACGATGGGAGTGTTGGCGAATTCCGGATAGCGGGCGATGACATTGAACGCGCCGTCGATGTCTCGGAGCTGGCTGGAAATGCCCATTTGCACGCGGCCGTCGACATCCCGCGGTTTGCCCTTTGCGTGGAAGGAAATGAAATCCGTGGGAGTGCCGGTCTCGCCGGTGGCCGAGTTTTTACCCTTCACGCAGTGGTCGAGGAAGCTCTTGAGGAAATCCCCGCCCGCGCCGCCGGCGAGGTCGGGGCCGCCGACCCTCGCTCCGGGGATCGCGCGGCGCACGGCTTTGATCGCGTGGTCGTGGAGCTTGAAGAACTCGTCGCGCGACCCGCGCCAGTAGCCGATGTTCGGCTCGTTCCATGTCTGCCAGTACCACTTGAGCACCTCGTCCCTGCCGTATTTCTCCACCGAATGTTTCGCCCATTGATAGACGAGTTCCTCCCACTTCGCCCAGTCCTTCGGCGGATAGGCCCAACCGGTGTAGATCTCGTCGTATTTCGCCGCCGGCGTCCAATGGTGGCGGTAAGGCTCGGGTTTCACCGAAAGCGCTTCCGGCATGAAGCCAATCTGCACGTAAGGCCGGACACCGCGCTCCAGATAGGAGTCGAAGATGCGGTCGACAATTTTCCAGTCGTAAACAGGATTTCCCTGCGCGTCCTCGGTGTAGGCGTTGGTGGATCCCCACTTGAGCGCGTGCGTGCCCTCGCCGGTGACCAACAAACTGTGGGTCCGGAAGTAAACCTCCTTCGGTTTCAACCCGCCGAGTTCGGCTAGAAGTTTCTGGCCGTCCTTCATGTAGGCGTAGTTCGGCTCGTCCGCGCCGAAGAAGCGCCAGATCGGCTTGAGTGGGCCGAGCGGGCGGGCGGCATCGACTTCGATGTTCACCGGAAAAGCGGCGTCCTGGGCGTGGGCGGTGGCGAGGAGGACGGCGGCGGTAGCGGTGCGGAGGAGGGCGGACATGGGGTTTTGTGGTGATTGGATTTCCTGTGGGGCGGAAACCCAATCAAATACCACCTGTCACCGACCCGCTTGTCACCTTTAGGGAGTAGGTGAAGCGGGGCAAAGCTCCAGCCATGAACAGGCAGGAATGCCTGTTTTACGCTTCGGCGGCTTTCGCGATCTGGAGCAATTTCGCTTCTCCCAGGTGCGGGCCGAGGATCTGGATGCCGACGGGGAGCTGTTTGCCATCGCCGGAATCGACGGTGCCGCAGGGGACGGAAATACCGGGGATGCCGGCGAGGTTGGCGGCGATGGTGAAGATGTCGGAAAGGTATTCCTGGAGCGGATCCGCTCCGGCTGCGCCGATTTTGCGGGCGGGGCTGGGGACGACGGGGGAGAGGATGGCGTCCACTTTTTGGAAGGCGTCCTCGAAGTCGCGGCGAATCAGGGTGCGGACTTTCTGGGCGCGGCTATAGTAGGCGTCGTAGTAGCCGGAGGAGAGCACGTAGGTGCCGAGGATGATGCGGCGTTTCACCTCCGGACCGAAGCCTTCCTCGCGGGATTTTTTGTAAAGGTCGAGAATGTCGGCCGGGCTGGCGGCGCGGTGGCCGTAGCGAATGCCGTCGAAACGGGAGAGGTTGGATGAGGCTTCGGCCGGGGCGATGACATAGTAAGTGGCGACGGCGTATTCGGTGTGGGGCAGTGCAATTTCCACCAGCTCGGCACCTTGGGCGGCGAGGGATTGGATCGCTTTTTCGACTTGGGCGCGGACGCCGGGATCGATTCCGTCGCCAAAGTATTCCTTCGGGATGCCGAGTTTGAGGCCTTTCACGCCGTCGTTAAGGTTGGCGAGGTAGTCGGGGACGGGGACGTCGAGGCTGGTGGAATCCGCGGGGTCGAAACCAGCGATGGCTTGCAAAATGAGTGCGGCGTCTTCGACCGATTGCGTGAGCGGGCCGATCTGGTCGAGCGACGAGGCGAAGGCGACAAGGCCGTAGCGGGAAACCCGGCCGTAGGAAGGTTTCAGTCCGACCACGCCGCAATGGGAGGCGGGCTGCCGGATCGAGCCGCCGGTGTCGGAACCGAGCGCGGCGATAGCCGTCTGATCAGCGACGGCGGCGGCCGAACCACCGGACGAACCACCGGGGATGCGCGAGTGGTCGTGGGGGTTGCGAGTCTTTCCGAGGGCGGAATTTTCGGTGGAGGAGCCCATGGCGAACTCGTCCTGATTGAGGCGGCCGAAGGGAATGGCCCCGGCAGCGCGGAGCTTTTTGATCACCGTGGCGTCGTAAGGAGCGACGTAGTTTTCGAGGAATTTCGAGCCGCAGGTGCAGGGCTGACCGAGCACGTTCATGTTGTCCTTAATGGCGATGGGGATGCCGCCGAGGGGCAGGCAGAGATCGGCGTTTGCGGCTTCGGCGAGGGCCGCTTCGAGGTTGTGGGAGAGGTAGGCTCCGGTCTGTCCATCGCGGGCGGAGATTTCACCGGCGAGTTTTTCCAGAATGGCGGCGGGGGTGGTTTCTCCGGCGGTGAGCTGATGGCGGAGCTGGGAAATGGTCATTTTGGGTAAAGCTGAAATTCTGGAATAAGAAAGGGTCACGCGTCGGTGACGACTTTGGGGACACGGATTTGGCCTTGGGCTTGGTCCGGGGCGTTTTGCAGGACGGCTTCCGGAGTCAAGCTTTCGTGGGGGACGTCATCGCGCATCCGGCCGAAAACACTGTTGGAGTGGGCGGTGGCATCGATGCCGGAAACGTCGAGTTTCGAGAGGGTTTCCACATAGCCGAGGATCGCTTCGAGCTGAGGCTGGAATTCAGCGACTTCCGCATCCGAGAGTTCGAGGCGGGCGAGATTGGCGACGTAGCGGACATCGATGTGGCTGTGCGACATGGCCGGAGCGTCATGAAACGGCGGGGCTTTTCCAAGTGCCATTTTCTCCACCGTTGAAGGGTGGTTTTATAAAATTTAAGAAGTTTTTAAAATTCTTTGAACGTTCGGAATGGTTGAATGTCTTATCCCTATGAAAGCAACGAGTCATCGTTCTTTCATGTAAGGGTGTAACAGCACAGTTGTCTGCAACTCCACGGGTGTGGGTGAGTAAGACAATTTTGGCCGCCGGGGAAGGGACTCCCCGTCGGCCTTTTTTTTGCGCGGAAACCGTCGAAAATGGCTGGTCCTGATCGCGTGCAAATGTCGGGATGAAACTGGGAAAATCCGGTGAGGAATCCCATGTTAAACCTTGGCCTTCAGGGAAATTTGAATTTTTTCACAATTCTTTGAACGTTCGTAAAACTTGAATGTCTTATCTCTACGAAAGCGGCGAGTCATCGCTCTTTCATGTAAGGGTGTAACAGCACAGTTGTTTGCCGAACCTACGGGTGTGGGTGGGGCACAACGATTTAGGCCGCCGGGGAAGGGACTCCCCGGCGGCCGTTTTTTTTGTAAATTTCCGATTCTTCGCGCGGGCTACTGGGCGCGCAGTCGTTCGATTTTCTCTTCGGTCGCAGCCGCTTTATCGGGAAGTTTGGCGGCCTCGAAGGCGGATTTCAGGCCGCGGAGGGCGTTCATGTCGTTCGGGAATGCGATGAGCGCACGTTCGTAGGCTTCGATGGCTTCGGTCGGCTGGCCTGCGGCAAGGTAGTATTCGCCGAGACGGATGGCCATCGGCGTGAGGATCATGGGTGGATACATCATGGCTGCGGGGCGCTGGCGGTCGGCCGCGGAGGCGAACCAGTTGTATGCAATCCCGGCCCTGTCCTTGGGGCCAGTCATGGCCAATTGACCACGGAGATCGCTGGCGAGGACTTCAAGAGCGCGGAAGGCGCGGTTCCATGAACTGCGCTCACCGTTGGAATTGGCGGTGGTTTGGGAGTTGCTGAGACCTTCACCGATTTGACTCATGGCAGTGGTGACATCGCGGGCACCCTCGAAGTTTTTTTCTCCGATGAGGCGCTTCGCGTCGAGGGCCAGGCGGAGTCCGTCGATCCAAAGATAGGAGAGGGATGTCTTTCGGAATTGCCGGGTTTCTTCGGGTTTCGGAAGGGAGGGGATGGCCTCGGCTGCGTTTCCTGGCAGCCCCCTGTGGAGGAGGATGCGGGCGGGTAGAGTCTTGGCGTCCCACATGAGAAGGCGGGCTCCCGGCGAAGAGGGGCGGTTTTTAGGTATCGCCGTGGCGGCGACTTGGCGGGAGGCGGCATAGGCGGTATCGAAGTCACCTTTGGATACCAGCGAGATGATCCGGTAGCACTCTGCTTTCCCCCACTCGGGGCAGTCGGCGACCGTGGCCTTGTTGTCCTTCATCCACTTTTCAAACTGGGAGGAGGCGCGCCCGAACGCGGTGGCCGCTCTGCCATGGCGTCCGCTCCGCCACTCGAAATGACCCAGAAGGTGGAAATAGGGGGCGTAGTCGGGCGACATCTGGCTCAGTTTCACTGCGAGGTCGACGGAGGAGCCCAGGTCGGGGCCTTCCGCTCGGATCGACAGGAGGGCGTTGAGCGGCACAGGGCTTTCCGGATGTTTTTCCATCAACGCCAGCAGGCTTTTCTCAGCGGCCTCCTGGTCGGGAGTGGCGGTGCCGAACTCATCGTAACCGCCTCTGCTGAAAAGCGCGGCGAAGATTGTCGCCTGCAGGTCATTCGGAAATTGTTCGGCAATTTTGCGAAAGGCGTTTGCCGCGCCGACCGGTCCTTCTTCGATGTACTTGATCAGGCCGTAGCAATAACCGCGCTCCAGTTCGGTGCCTTTTCCCTGGTCCACAAGATCGAGCAGGCGGGCCGTCACAGCGATGCGGGCGGGGTCCGTCTCTGGCGATGGGGTGAGCAGTGACATGAGCATTCCCCAGTGAGCCAAGAGGCATTCCGGGTCCTCGCGCATGGCGGCGGCGAAGTGGCGGCTTGCCTCGAATTCCCACCCGCCGTGCACGTGGTTCATGCCCTGGTTCACGTGGGCCTGCGCCTTGTCGGTGGCGGCGGTGACGGCCATTTGGATGCCATTGGGGAAATTCACCATCGCGGGCTCGCCAAGAGACCTGACGGGATCGGGAATCGCCGCTTCGACCTCGGGAAGCCCGTCCGGCTGCACCACGACGGCTTTGGGTTTCTGATCCTTGTCGGAAGCGGGCACGATCTTGGTTTTCACCGGGGCCTTGGGGGCGGGTGTCTCGCCAGCGGCGAAGGTATATCCAAGCAAAAGCGCCGCAATCAGTCGTGTTTTCATGGGCGCAAGATGCCCACGGCCCGGGCGCATCACCAAGTAAAATGACGCTGGCGTGACTCGCTGCCGCCCGCTTAGTCTCCGGGCATGAAGCTGGGAGTCATCGGATGCGGGAAAATGGGGACGGCGCTTATTCAAGGAGCAATCCGCGCAGGGGTGGTCGGCGCGGCGGACGTGATCGGGTGTGATCCTTATGAAAAATCCCGCGAGGCCTTCGTGAAATCGACGGGAGCCACGGCCACTGCCGACATGGATGCCGTGGTTGCCGCCAGCGAGGTGATTCTTCTCTGCACCAAACCCCAGGATGTTTCCACTGCCCTGACGGACGCCGTGAAAATCGCGGCGGGCGGGCAGCGGTTGGTCATTTCGATCGCAGCCGGTGTCACGCTCGCCGCGCTCGAGGCGGTGACATCAGACAATTTCCGCATCATCCGCGCGATGCCAAACACCCCGGCCCTCGTCGGCCACGGAGCCGCCGGATTTTGTCTCGGATCCCGCGCGAATCCCGCCGACGCCACCACCGCGCAGTCACTTCTCGGAGCGGTCGGACTGGCGGTGGAAGTTCCCGAGCGGCTGATGGATGCGGTCACCGGGCTCTCCGGCAGCGGCCCTGCTTATATCTATGTGGTCATCGACGCGCTGGCGGACGGCGGTGTGCGCGCCGGAATCCCGCGGGCGGATGCGGTGCGCCTTGCCGCGCAGACCGTCATGGGTGCTGCGGCGATGGTTTTGGAAACCGGCGAACATCCTGCTGTGCTCAAGGACATGGTCACCTCGCCGGGCGGCACGACCATCGCCGGACTGGCGGTGCTCGAACGCCAAGGCTTGCGCTCCGCGATGATCGAAGCGGTCGGAGCCGCCGTCCAGCGCGCGGGGGAACTTGGGAAGTGATCGATTTTGGGCTTTCACAGCCATTTCCGCCTCCTATGCTCCCGCGCATGACCTTCCGGCTTGTTGCCAGCGCCCTTATTTCGGCATCCGCGTTCGCCCTTGTTTCGTGTGGTCCGGACGCGGACGCTCCCAGTCTCGCCGGGAACACCCAGGCGGCGGCCATCGAAGGCGAGGCGTTCTATCAGACGGCGAAAAAGGCTGACGATGATGGAAATGCCAACAAAGCCATCAAGCTCTACGATGAGACCGCGACGCGATTCCCATTCGCCCCGTCCGCCCCGCAGGCCCGTTTCCGGCAGGCGGAGCTGCTCGAACAGAAGGGCCAGATCCTGAAATCCTTCGAAGCCTACGACCAGTTCCTCTCCCGCTTCCAAGGCAGCAACCTTTACACCACCGCACTAAACCGCCAGATCGCAATGGCGCAGTCCGCCGCCGATGGTGATGTGAAATCCAGCATGCTCGGGCTGAAGACCAGGCTCTCGGTGGAGAAGACCGTGGAAATGCTCGAAAAAGTCCGTAACAACGCTCCGAAGTCCGCCGCCGCCGCGAAGGCGCAGTTCACCATCGGCGAGCTTTATGAGGCGAACAAGGACTACAAGGACGCCATCGCCGCCTACCGCCTGCTGGTGAAGGACCAGCCGACGAGTGCGCTGGCTCCCGAGGCGCTGTTCCGGGTGGGGGTGATCCTAACCGAAGAGGCGGACCGTGGAAACCAGAACCAGGGCAACCTCGATCTCGCCCGCGAGGCGTTCAACGACTATCTGATCCAGTATCCCGGTCATGCCCGCAATGCGGAGGCCCGCAAGCTGGAGGCAGGACTGGGGAACCGCGACATCCAGCGCTCATACGACATCGCCGAGTTCTATCAAAAAACGGGCAAGCTGGATTCCGCCAAGGTCTATTACCGCGACATCGTCGCCCGCACCAAATACGGCGATCTGCATGACAAGGCCAAGGCCCGGCTCAAGGAACTCGGCGAGTGAGCCCGGTAGCGACCACCCAGTTCATGAAATTCACCATCCTCCTCGCGCCCGTCCTGATGCTGGCATCGTGCGCCGGCTATCACCTGGGCGAGACCAAGCCTGCGGTGATGAAGGAAGTGAAAACCATCGACTTGCGGATGTTTTCGAACTCCAGTTTCCAGCCACGGGCCAACGCGGTGGCCACCTCGGCCGTGGCGGAAGCCATCGTCCAGGACGGCACCTATCGGATCGCCCCGCTCGACCGGTCGGACGCGATTCTGGAAGGAAACGTCAGCAGCATCAAATACCGCCCGATCCGCGGACAGCGCTTCGACACCCTCCGTCCGGAGGAACTCACCAACACCATCACCATCAGTTGGAAGCTCGTCAGCGCGAAAGATCCGACCAAGATCCTCATGGCGGGAACTTCCGCAGGGTCCAGCAGTTTCTTCGCAACGTCCAATCTGCAGACCGACCGGAACAACGCGCTGCCGGACGCCGCCCAGCGAGCCGGAGTGGCCCTCGTGTCGACGCTTGCGAACGGTTATTGAAGGGTCGCCCGGATTCGATAAAAGCGCGTCGGTTCGTTGGGAACTACCGGGAAATCCGCGGCTTGAGGCTCACCTGTTCCTGAATAGCTGGCCTCGTCCTCCCAATCGGAAAAATCCGTGCAGCTTTCCACCACATAAATGCGGCCCGTCAGCGTGGGGAACGAAAGCCGCACCATGCCCGGCGCAGGTGTCTGATTGGCGAAGTTCACCACAAAGCGCGACCCGGCGTCCGCAGGATTGGTCCCGAACACGACTTCGTCAGCATCGGAGAATCCATCGCCGTCGGTGTCACCACCGGTTAGGAAGGTGACGGCGAGGTTGTCGATGGCGATGCCTTGTGGCGACAGGTCGTTATTGGTAAAGGTCTGGCCGGGGTTGGGCTGGCCCTGCGAGTACGGCTGGCTCGTGAATTTCGTCCACCAGAGAGGCCCGGCGGCCCCTCCAATTCCGGTCAAACCGAGAGAGGAGGTTCCTCCGGGATCCTCGCCGGTCTGAATGACGCCGATGTCGGAGGACATCCTGCCGCTTGCAGCGCCGTTGGTGGCTTGGAATTGTCCTTCGTAGGAAATGAATTGGGTGACCACTCCATTGACGACGAACGCCAGGCCGTCCGGTGCGCCGTTCTGGAGACCGGGGATCGCCTTGGAGAATATCCGGTGCCCCGATGGGGTGACCGCGCCTGTGGTGAAGGTGGACAGGGCGTGACTGCCGTAAGTCTGGCCGTTTGCACCATTATACAAGAGAAGGGTGACGCTGGACAGCGCACCGGTGAATCCGGGGCCGGCGACGATCTCCACGAACTCCTCGTCATCTGCTCCATTGTCGTCGTAGTTCAGTTCATTGATGAATACCGCAGAAGGTGGCGTGCTGCTGCCCGGTCCCGGGTTGAAGTTGAAGCGCAGTTGGAAGGGTGTGCCCGGAGCAATGGCGAGCCCGGTGATGGTCGCTTCCTTCACGGTCGAAGTGCCGTTGGCCACGGCTCCGGTCGGCAGGTTCGTCGCGGCGTGGAAGGTCAGCGCGGGCAGGGGCGTTGCGCCTCCGCCGACAATGAGTTCCACGCCAAGGGTGTCCGCCGTGCCACCGAAGGCCGAGTGCCATTGCTCGGCGGTGAAGGAAATCCTCAGGGCTGATAGAACGGATGGCGAGCCGTTCATGAACGCCGCGGTTGCCGTGCCTGGAGCGCCACTTGGACGGAACCCAAGCGACGGATCTGTGGACGGTCCGTATGCACGAAAGCCGGCGGTCATTCCGCTTCCGTTGTCCGAACGCTGCCAGCTTCCGCCGGAAATTGTCCAAGGATACGGGTCATAGGTGCCGGGAAAGCCGGCAAAGTTGTCCGTTATCGTTTGCCCCGGAGCCGTGAAGGTGTGAGGAACCGCCGGATCGAGCTCGATGTCCGCGAAGACCGGCAGGTGGTCGGAAGCGGTGGCGCTGGAGCCGGAGGGTAGTGGCGATCCGGATTTGGGAAGCCCGACATCGTTCGAGGTATCGAGGGCGGAGTTGTAGATCTCCGTGGCCAACGGACGCGTGGCGATGACGGGCGAGGTCAGGATGAGATCGAGCGTCGAAGCGGTGGTGGTAAACGCCTTGTCATTCACCTGGCGGGGATCAAGCAAGTGGACGGCGGGGGTGGTGAAGTAGTCCCGTGGATCGGTGAAATAGGAAATGGGAAACGGGATGTCGCTCCCGAGGTCGAAGCTGCCGGGCAGGCCTCCTGTCGGCAGGGTGTTGTAGGTTTGTAAGTTGCCGACAGGATTGAAGTCTCCCAGAATCACGAAATTATCGTCGTTTGTCAGACCGCTGGCGTTGATGTGGGAGGTCAGGCGACGCATTTCGACAGCGCGTCTGAAAGGGTCGGCCTCTTCGCCTCCTTCAGCTTTCAGATGCACCGAGAACAACCACGGATCGCGAGAGGTGCCCGGGACATCGACTTTCACCGCCGGAATCAAACGGGTCATCTCCTTGGCTCCGACAGGGGAGGCGATCGACGTTTGAGAAAGAAATGGAAACCTGGAGAAGAATGCCAGTCGCAACGTGGTGTCGAAAGCGTTGGTGCTTGGAGCGACATACACATGACCGTAGCCGAGCGATGAGGCCAAGGCGGAGACATTGCCGGCATTGACGTCCGAGACATGGAGCTCCTGCAGTGCGATGACATCCGGGTCCAGCCGGGTGATGGTCGCGCGGATGATTTCGTAGTCCGAAGTTCCGGGAGCTCCCAGGCTTGGCTGGTAGGGTTGAGTTTTGGTGGAGTCGTAGAAGGACTCGATATTGAAAGTCGCCACGCGGATTTCCACGGCTTGCCCCAGTGAGGAAATGATGAATAGCAACAATGCAGCGGATCTCAGAATCATGGGCGGGTGAAGCTAGCACGCCTCCGACGGGTGTCGAACGGAGTTGTGGGGCGCTTTCTTCACAGCACGCGCCGTTCCGCCTGGGGAATTTACTGAACCACAGTAAAAAACGCTCAGCTCAGAACAGCACTTGCGCCAGCACCGTCAGCGCCACGACGAACACCAGGTTGAGCACAAGTCCCACCCGCATCATCTCACGCTGCGGCACCCGGCCCGTCGCGAAGACGATCGCGTTCGGCGGTGTTCCTACGGGCATCATGAAGCCGGTGGAGGCCGCGATGGTCATCGGCAGGATCAGTTCGGCGGGGAGAATTTTCAACTCGCTGGAGATCGAGAAAAAGATCGGCACCATCAGCGCGGCGAGGGCGGTATTGCTGGCGAGCTCCGTGAGAAAGATGGTGAAAAAAATCACCGCTCCGATGAGCAGTGGCACCGGCCAGCCGTCCACCCAGCCTGAAAACACCCGCGCCATGAACATGCTGGCCCCCGTCTGGCCGATGATCGCACTCAGCGTGATCCCGCCGCCAAAGAGGATCAGCACGCCCCAGTCCGTGCCGCGGTCGATTTCCTTCCACCGGACCACACCGGTCGCCACCAGCGCGAGCACCGCAACCATTGCCACCAGCGTGTCGAAGGCCGCATTCACGTCTAGCAATTTCGCCAGCGGCTCGCTGAGGATCCAGCACGTCGCGGTCAGCAGGAAAATCGCCAGTGCGAGGATGCGTTGGCGGTCGAACTTGAAATCCAAGGTGGGAGGATCCGGAAGGTGAATCTTCTGCGGGCGGCACATCCACTTCAAGACCACCACTAATACCGGCATCAGGATCAAGACCGCCGGGACGCCGAATTTCATCCAGTCGGTGAATCCGATTCCGAGTTTAGCCGCCGCGATGCCATTCGGCGGGCTGCCGACCAGCGTGCCGATGCCGCCCACGCTCGCCGCGTAGGCCACGCCTAGCAGAAGGAACACGGTGTTGCGCGCCGGGCCGTCGCCGCTGTGGATGTGACGCAGGATTCCGATCGCGAGAGGCAGCATCATCGCGGTGGTGGCCGTATTGCTCACCCACATCGAGAGCGCCGCCGTCACGCCGAACATCAAATAACAGACCTTCAGGAAATCGCCTTTCCCCGCATGCACGATGCGGTGGGCGATCCATCGGTCCAGCCCCTGGCTCGACAGGGCGGAGGCCATCGCGAAGCCTCCGAAAAACAGGAAAATCAACGGATCCGCGAATCCGGCGAGCGACTCCTTCACATCCATCAGGCCGAACGCGCATGCCAGCACCGGCACCAGCAGTGCCGTGATCGCCAGCGGCAGTGCTTCCGTCAGCCAGAGAAACGCGATGCATGCGAAGATCCCCAGTCCCACCCGCACCTTCACCGGGTCGAGCTCCTGCATCGCCGGACCCGATGAATCCAGCGAAAGCCCGAAACCGATCCCGCCCAGGAGCAGCAGCGCTATCAGAAACAAGCCCAGGCTTTTCCGCCATGACTCCAGCCCGCGGGGATGGACGGCGTCTCCGGATTCCGGTTGTTCAATCATCTGACAACAGTTCTGGCGGGTTTGGCGAATCATCGCAATCAAAACGGTGGGTCGCATCAAGCCCGCCGTCTTCCCCATTGACCGATCTTCATCCACCCGTGAATCTCCCGCCATGCATTCGATGACAGGATTCGGCCGGGGATCGGCGGCGACGGACGGTTGGCAGGCGGCCGTGGAAATCAGCGCCGTCAACCGCAAGCAGGCCGAAGTGGTCGTCCAGGCACCCCGCGAGCTGAACGAACTCGACGCCCGCATCCGCAAGGCGGTGCTCGCCGTCGTCTCGC
Source organism: Akkermansiaceae bacterium (assembly GCA_041736495.1). Lineage (GTDB taxonomy): Bacteria > Verrucomicrobiota > Verrucomicrobiia > Verrucomicrobiales > Akkermansiaceae > Luteolibacter. The sequence continues at coordinate 19,467 of JBGSTM010000003.1, read as the reverse complement.
GCGGCCGCATCCAGGTATCTATCAGTGTCGAGCGTGCGATGTTGGCTGCCGCGGATTTCCAGATCGATCAGGCGCTTGCCCTTGCGTTCTCGAGGACATTTGCGGAGCTGGGGAAAATCGTCGGCTATCCGGTTTTGCCTGCCGCCTCGGATTTTCTGCGCCAGCCGGGAATCATCGCCGCCGGGGACGGTGAGACCGACGCCGAGGCGGTGTGGCTCGCTGTGGAGCCCGCTCTAACCGACGCTCTCGCGCAACTCGCGGCCATGCGTGAGTCCGAGGGGAGTCATCTCAAGTCGGATTTCCTCGCCCGTCTGGAGACGCTCGTTTCCTACTCCCGGAAAATTGCCTCGGAAGCTCCCGGCCGCCCGATCCGCCAGCGTGAGCTGCTTTCCAAACGTCTTCGCGACGCCGGGCTCGAGCTGGATCCTGCCGACGAGCGTGTGGTCAAGGAGATCGCCCTCTTCGCCGATCGCTGTGATGTGAGCGAGGAGCTCACCCGGCTCGATTCCCACTTTGCGAAGTTCCGCGAATATCTCGACGCGGCCGAACCGCCGGGCCGGGCGCTGGATTTCCTCTGTCAGGAACTTTTCCGCGAGTTCAACACCATCGGATCCAAGGCGAACGACGCGTCGATCTCGCAGACCATTGTCGAAGCGAAGACCGAGTTGGAAAAAATCCGCGAGCAGGTGCAGAACGTGGAGTGAGCGGGAGGCGATGCCGCCATCACCGACGGAACGATTTGGAAGGTGCCGATCATTTCCAAATCCATTGACGCAGCCGTCTCGTCCGACAATCGTTTTTCCATGACCGGAAAACGAGGACTGACGCAGGATCACGCGGCACGGATGCTCGGCACCGGATCGCTCGAGAACGCCGCCCAACGCCTGAAGCCGGATCTGGAGAAACTTCCCGCCGTGCCCGCCGGAACCGCGAAGGTCACCGAAGAGCGGGCGATGGCATTCTGGGAGGAAATCGGCGGCGATCCCGCATTGCGGGAAATCCTGCTGCACGGGGCGACCGACGACTTGTCGCGCTATCAGGGAAACATCGAGAATTTCATCGGCCTGATGCGGATGCCGCTGGGACTGGCCGGGCCGCTGCGGGTCAACGGTCTTGCGGCCAAGGGCGATTACTGGATCCCTCTCGCCACCACCGAGGCGGCGCTGGTGGCGAGTTATCACCGCGGCTGCCGCGTTCTAACCGCGGCCGGCGGGTGTTCGGCGATGGTGCTCTATGAAAGCCTGAGCCGCGCGCCGGCATTTGTTTTCGAAACGGCGGGGGACGCCTGCCAGTTCGTCGTCTGGGCGCTGGGCCGCTTCGAGGAGTTCCAGAAAATCGCGGCGACCACCACCTCGCACGGCGTGCTGGTGGATGTCGGCTGCACGGTGGAGGGCAACCACGTCTATCTGAATTTCGAGTTCACCACCGGCGACGCGTCCGGCCAGAACATGGTCACGCTCGCGACACAGGCGGTGTGCGACGACATCCTCGCCTGCTCGCCGGTCCCGCCGTTGCGCTACTACGTCGAGTCGAATCTATCCGGCGACAAGAAGGCAAGCGCCCGCGCCTTCACCTCCGCCCGCGGCAAGAAGGTGACGGCTGAAGTCAAACTAACCGCCGGGCTGATTTCCAAGCTGCTGCACACCACGCCCGAGGCGATGGCGGACTACTGGCGGATGTCGGCGATCGGCGGCGTGCTCAGTGGCACGCTCGGCATCCAGGGCCACTTCGCCAACGGCCTCGCCGCGCTCTATCTGGCAACCGGCCAGGACGCCGCCTGCGTCGCGGAATCCGCCACCGGCGTGACGCGCTTCGAAGTGACCCCGGACGGCGGGCTTTACGCCTCGGTGACACTGCCTGGCATCATGGTCGGCACCGTGGGAAGCGGGACCGGACTTCCCACGCAGAAAGCCTGCCTCGATCTGATGGGCTTGGCGGGATCGGGAAATGCCCGGGCTCTGGCCGAGGTTTGCGCCGGGTTGTTGTTAGCCGGCGAGCTTTCCATCATTGCCGCGCTGAGTGCGGGTCATTTCTCCCGAGCCCACCGCAAGCTGGCGCGCACCCGCAAGGCTCCATGAAGCGCTGGTGGATCTATCAAAAAGAACGCTTCCCGCTGTTCGCCCACGGACCGTTGATCTTCGCCTTCAGCGCGTGTGCGGTTTCGTTCTCCTCGCTGCTGCGCGGGGCACCGGCTCCGAGCTGGCAGATGATCCTGACGGCGTTCGGCGTGTGTCTGTTGATGTTCCTGCAACTGAGGATCGCGGATGAATTCAAGGATGCGGGAGAAGACGCGCGCTGGCGGCCGTATCGACCGGTACCGCGCGGGTTGGTGAAGTTGCGGGAGCTGCGGGTGTTGTTCGGCATTGCGGCGCTGACGCAGGTCGGGCTGGTGCTCGCGCTGGATGTCAGGCTGTTGTGGGTGCTCGCCATTGCGTGGACTTACCTCGCGCTGATGAGCGTGGAGTTTTTCTGCCGGGTCTGGTTGAAAAAGCGGCCGATCGTCTATCTGGTGACCCACATGGGCATCATGCCGCTGGTGGATTTTTTTGGCACCGCCTGCGAATGGCTGCCGCGCGGGTCGTCGGCACCGGCGGGGCTCGGCTGGTTTCTGGCCGCGAGTTTTTTCAATGGCATCGTCATCGAAATCGGGCGGAAGCTGCGACAGCCGGGTGATGAGGAGAATGGGGTGGAGACTTACAGCCGGTTGTGGGGCAAGTCCGTCGCGTCTAACGTGTGGCTCGGCTCTTTGGCTGCCACCCTCGTTTGTGCGGTCGCCGCGGCTCGGGAGATCGACTTCATGGTGCCTGTCTCGCTCGCGCTGGCTCCCATTGCGATTGTTGCCCTGGCGCTCAAGCCGGCCTATCTGCGTGGATCATTGGCGGGGAAGAGGATCGAAATAATTTCCGCGGTCTGGACGCTTACACTTTATCTCATGCTCGGAATGGTGCCGCTGTTCGTGGATCGGGCGAGCTAGCGAAACACCGCCGGGCATTGTCGCGGGTGAGTTCCGCAAGATCGTCGGCCGGCATTCCGAGCGCGGTGGCGAGGGCCTGCCCGATGGCGGGAAGGTTGGCCGGGTGGTTGTGGTTTTCCGGCAGGGGATGGGTGATGATTTCACCGGGCGGCAGCATGTCAGGCGCGTCGGTTTCCAACAGGATCCGGTCGTGTGGCAACTGGCGGAAGACCTCCAACACGGCAGATTTCCGGGGATGCAGGAAGTGGCCGGAGAAAGAAAAGAACGCACCGAGCGGAATTAATCTCCGTGCTGTTTCGATCGAGCCACCGAAGGAATGCATGAGAAACCGCGAGGGCGGGGGGGCCTCGGCAAACGCATCGAACAAGGCACCCCACGCCTTGAGACAGTGGATGGTGATCGTTCGGTCCATCTCGCGGGCGATATGGAGTTGATCGATGAAAACCGGGCGCTGGAATTCCAGCGGCGGATTGGAAATCCACTGGTCGAGCCCGCATTCGCCGATGGACGCTCGCGGCAGTTTTTCCAACAACGCTCCGAGCCGATCCTGCCAACTCGTCGTCGCGGTATGCGCCTGCCACGGATGGATGCCGAACGCGGAGGAAATGAAATCCGGTTCCTGGATTGCTAGATTTTCGACGGCCTGCCAGTCGGCTTCGCGGGTGGCATTGACGACGCAGTGATTGACGCCGGCGGACTTCATCGCGGCGATCACCGGCACGGGATCTCCCAGGCGCGGGTCCTGGAGATGGTTGTGGGCGTCGGTCCAGCGAAGCATGATTTCAGCTCGAACGGTGGGTTCGCAATTGACGGTCGGCAACCCCGAAACGGGGAGATTTTTCCACCCAATCGTGGGATGGACGTAAGGAAATCCGGGTGCTTGAATCGTAGGTGCTACCCTCAAACCCTTCAGCTTAAAATGGATCCGATCAACCGAAGTATACTCACCCTTCTTGGCCTCGTAATGGCTGGAATTTCCTCTGCCCCGGCTGCGGAGACCGAGATTCGCTACCTTTCCGGCCGTGGTCCCAAAGATGCGGTGCCGTGGGAGTTCTCCGTGACCAAAGGCCGCCGCGCGGGCGAACAGACGACGATTCCTGTGCCCTCGAACTGGGAGCAACACGGTTTCGGCACTTACAATTACGGCGAAAGCCCGGTGGGCAAGGCGGACGAGCACGGCATTTACAAAACCCGCTTCACCGTGCCGGATTCGTGGAAGGACCGTCGGATCCGGGTGGTTTTCGACGGAGTGATGACGGACGCGGCGGTCACGGTGAACGGGAAATCCGCCGGGCCGGTGCATCAGGGCGGGTTCTATCGGTTCCGGCACGATGTCACGAAACTTCTGAATCCAGGCGGTGAAAACGTCCTCGAGGTGGACGTGGCGAAGCGCTCGGCAGACCCGCTGACGGACCGGGCCGAGCGTGACGCGGACTACTGGGTGTTCGGCGGAATTTTCCGCCCGGTGTTCTTGGAAGCGGTGCCGGATCGCAGCATCGAGCAGGTGTCGGTGAACGCGACGGCGGACGGAGTATTTAAGGCCAACGTGGATTTCGGAAACCTGCGGGAGTCCGCGCTGCTAGAAGCGCGGATTTTCGATGCGGCGGGAAATCCGGCGGGCGAAGTTTTCACGGCGGAGATTCCGGGCGGTGGTTGCAGCCGCGTCACGTTGGAGACCAAGATCAAGGATCCCGCGTTGTGGACGGCGGAGACGCCGCATCTCTACACGGTCCGGCTGGCGCTGAAAAATGGAGACGGGAACCTACATGATGTCAGCCAGCGCTTCGGTTTCCGGACCATCGAGGTGCGGAAAGGGCAGGGGATTCTCGTGAATGGAAAACGCATCCTGCTTAAAGGCGTTTGCCGCCACAGCTTCCGCCCGGAGACGGCGCGGGCGCTGGATGCGGAGGACTGTTATGAAGATGTGAGACTGCTGAAATCGATGAACATGAACGCAGTCCGGATGAGCCACTATCCACCGGATGTCGCGTTTCTGGAGGCGTGCGACGAGCTCGGGCTTTACGTCATCGACGAACTCAGCGGCTGGCAGAAAGCGCACGGCACGGAGATCGGCCGCAAGCTGGTGCGGGAGACGGTCACCCGCGATGTGAACCATCCTTCCATCCTGTTCTGGGCCAATGGCAATGAAGGCGGGTGGAATCGCGAATTGGACGGCGATTTCAGGCTTTACGATCCGCAGGACCGTGTGGTGCTGCATCCGTGGGAGACCTTCAATGGTGTGGACACGAAACACTATCCGGCGTTCAACGATCTCACCAAGCGCCTGGTCGGGCCTAACATCGTAATGCCCACCGAGATGATCCACGCGCTCTACGATGGTGGTGGCGGTGCGGGGCTCGAGGATTATTGGAACGCGATTTCCAGTTCTCCCGTCGGCGGCGGTGGATTCATCTGGGTGCTGGCGGATGAGGGAATCATGCGCACGGATCAGAACGGCCGCATTGATGTTTTCAGCACTTACGCGCCGGATGGAATCGTTGGTCCGCATCATGAGAAGGAAGGCAGCTATCACACGGTGCGGGAAGTCTTCTCGCCGGTGCGGATCGATGCACCGGTGCTGGACGAAAAGTTCTCGGGGAAACTTGCCATTCATAATCGCTACGATTTCCTGACGCTTGGGGGCTGCAAGTTCGAGTGGAAATTACTGCGTTTTCCCAAGCCGACGGATACGAAGACCGCGCCCGAAGTGCTGGGAACCGGTAAGCCCGCCTCGCCGGACATCGCGGCGGGGGCGGATGGCACGCTCGACTTGAAGCTGCCGGCAGGCTGGCAGGACGCGGATGCGCTTTCACTGGTGGTTGCGGATTCCTCGGGACTGGAGCTTTGGACCTGGGTTTGGCCGACCTTGTCACTTTCAAGGCGGCCTGCGGAGGTCGCTGCTACGTCGAATGTGGAGAAGTCCGAGGATCCGTTGGTATTGAAAGCAGGGACGCTAACCGCAAGCTTCGATGCGAAGATCGGCATGTTGAAGAGCTTGCGCAGAGGAGATCAGATCTCTTCGTTCACCAACGGTCCGCGAGTGGTGTTTGCCCGTCCTGCAAAGGGCGAAATTTCATGGAAGGACGTGCCTGTGAGTCCGGGTGCCACTGTTCTGTGGAAACCAGATGCTCCGCAAAGATTGAACCTGCTTGAGATCGATCTGGGTCTGTCCAAGAACATCAACTGGGCGGGATTCAAACTGGAGATTTCTCCGGATGGTAAATCTTGGAAGACCCTTTACGACGCCACCCGCCGGAACAACGACGGGAACGTCTATGAATTTCCGCCGCAGGTCGTGGCGGCGATGCGACTATCGAATTTCCGGCAGGTGGACGGCCGACAGCCCGCGGTGAAGCGGATGCGCGTTGCCTATCAGGCGGATCGGTTCCCTGTGGTGACTGAGTCGAAGGTGAGCAGCGGGCCGGATTGGGTGGAGAGCGTGAGCGGTTCACAGCGGTTCCGCTGGACGCTGACCGGATCCGGGGAGCTTCGGTTGGATTATTCCTACCTGGTTGATGGCGAGGTTATCTATCACGGTATCACCTTCGATCACCCGGAGGAGAATCTCGAATCGGTGAAATGGCTGGGGGAGGGGCCGTATCGGGTCTGGCAGAACCGTCTGCCGGGGACTTGGCTCGGGGTGCATGAAACCGCGCGCAGCGACATCCAACCGGGTGAGTCGTGGACCTTTCCCGAGTTCCAGGGGTTTTTCGCAGGGCTGCGCTGGGCGCGGTTTGATACGGTTTCCGGTCATCTAACCGTGACAAGTGCGGATCCCGGGACCTATCTGCGGATCGGTACGCCGCGGATCAGCCATCCGTTCACGACGGTGGCTTTTCCGGAAGGGGATGTTTCATTTCTCGGCGCGATTCCCGCAATCGGCTCGAAGTTCATCACGCCGGGGAAGAGCGGGCCTGCGAGCCAGCCGGTGAAGGTGGGTGGGGAGCAGGCTGGTTCACTGGTTTTCAGCTTTGGCGAGTGAACCGGTGGGCAGGATCAATCCTGCGCTCCAGTTAGGGTTACCGCACTCCGCGTGGGACGACTTTTTTAGGAGAATCGAAGGCGACGTCGGTGATGGAAATCCGGCGGCCATTGTTCTTTGGATCGCAGGTGGCGACTTGCATCTTGCGGAGGGTCCAGACGTTGTTGGCGACGTTCATGACATCCTCGACCTCGAATTCCTTCACCAGCCCGCCGTTCTTGTCGTGGCCGCGGATGCGCATGAAGGCCCCGAATTTCTTGTGCACCCAGACGTAAACGACGTCGTAATTGCCGGATGAGTTCGTGGGTTTGTTCACCCTGATTTTATAACAGGGTTCGCCGCGGACCTCCTCCTCGCCTTCCAGTTGGGGGTTCGGCCAGTAGAAGAAGCGCATGGCGAGGTCCTCGTAGGTGAGGTCGGTGCCGGCGATGGGTTCGACGATTTTTGCTGCGGGAAACTGCGTCATCTTGCCGCCGACGTTTTCAAACAGATTGAAATTTTCGTCACCGATCCGCATGTGGAACATCCGCACTGGCTGTCCCTTCTCGGTGTAGTGGAACTGGATGTCCTTGCCCATGAGGAAGAGGGTGATGGGCGTATTGGAGCCGCCTTTGCGGAGATTGCCGCGGAGGCCGTCCTCAAGCTTGGTGAGGGTGGCGGACATGCGCGCTCCTTCGAGGATTTGCGTGGCATCCTGGGCATGTACGCTGGAGACCAAGGCGAGGGCGAGTGCGATTGATTTGAAATTCATGCCAGTAAGATGGTGCAATCAGCGGCTTGGACAAGCCCGGTGGCGGATTCCTTCAAAAAAGCGCCGCCTGGTCGGGTTAATTTTTAAAATCCGGGTTTTTGGGGTTGATGATCCGGGGCGGGGGGAATTGGATGGCGGCAACGCAAGAGTCGTTGCCCACCCCCATTATGAGTCTTCGCAAGCAGTTAACCGACATCCTTCCGACCCTTCTTCCCGGGAACCCCGCCGATTCGATCAAGGGAACCGAATTGATCCGCCTGACGCGGTTGCAACTGGTTGGCAATTATTCGGATGCGTCCTTGCGCTATCATTTTTCCATCATGTCTTGCGACCCGGCCTCGCCGATCGCCAAGGTGGAAAAGGGCCAGGGTTACTATCGCCGGAGCGCCCCGTTGCCTGCACTTTCCGGAGCCCAGGAACTGCTGGCACTGACCCAGGGCCGGCTCGATGATCTAACCACGGCTGACCAGGAACTGGTCGACGGGGCGATGTTGAGGATCCGCAAGTTCCGCGCGGTGGTGACCCGTTATTTTGAAATCAACGGCCGCTTTCCTTTCGCCTTCCGGCAGGCGTTCGGCAAGGACTCGCCGATCAGCAATCTTTGGAAATACCCCGAACTCGTGCTTGTCGACTGGGAAACCGGCGGCACCGCGGACGAGGAGATGACGCTCGATGAAACGATGCTGTCCTTCAAGCAGCGCCTCGGCATCGCTCCCTTCCGGTTGCATGCGGCGCGATTGAGAATCCAGCCGTCGCTGCAAACCTATCGGGAGGACTTTTTCCAAACGCTGGCGGTTTCGATGTGGGCGCAAGGCGGCGAACTGATTTACGCGGCACCCATCGAGGACGAAGCTCTGGCAGATAGTCTGCGGCGTTTGAGCGCGAGTTTCGGAGTCGGGGTCACGTCGTTCGGGCTGACTCCGGAGGCCCTGGAGGACCTGCCGCGGCCGGCGAACATCCTGAACGCCCATCCGCGTGAGACGGAAGCGATCATGGCCAAGCTCGACATCAACCGGATCGCCGCGCCGCGATCCCGCCCGCACCTTGACTGGGCCGCGCTCACCTCGATGCGCAACGAGTCGGAGGAAGCCGAAAAACTCGTGCTGTGGCTGACACGCTGCATCGACGAGCGCCGGGCGGAGGGATTCAAGGACGATTGATTTCAGCGCCCGTGTCCTGGAATTTCAAAAGCGTGGCCGTCGTCGGTTCCGGAGCCATCGGGCTTTACTACGGCGGCAGGCTGGCGGCCGCGGGAGAGGATGTCAGGTTCCTGCTGCGCTCGGATTTCGAGGCGATTTCGCGGCACGGCCTGAAAGTGGAGAGTGTGCACGGCGATTTCGATCTGCCCCGGGTGCAGGCCTACCGGACGCCGGAGGGAATCGGACCGGTGGATCTGGTGATCATCGCCTGGAAAGCGACGGCGAACCATCAGTTAGCCACGGTCCTGCCGCCGCTGTTGCATGCGGGGACCCAGGTGCTGACTCTTCAGAACGGCTTGGGAAACTGTGAGGCGCTGGCGGAAATCGTCGGCCCTGAGAGGGTGCTCGGCGGGTTGTGTTTTGTCTGCATCAACCGGATTGCCCCAGGTCTTGTCAGCCATTCCGCCGGCGGGCGGGTGAATCTCGGCGAGTGGCGTGCGGTGGGTGACGGACGCGTTGCGGAGTTGGAGAAGCGCTTCAACTTGGCTGGCATCCAGGGTTTCGCCGTAGAAAACCTGGAGAAGGCGCAGTGGGAGAAGCTTGTTTGGAACATCCCGTTCAACGGCCTCTCCGTCGCGGAAGGCGGTGTGACCACCGACGTGCTGTTAGCCACGCAGGAAACGGAAGACGAACTGCGCGCCTTGATGGCGGAGGTCATCGCCGCCGCACGGGCGCTAGGTCTGGATCTCAGCGACAATCTGATCGATTTCAACATCGACCGGACGCGTCCGATGGGACCCTATCGCACGTCGAGCATGATCGATTTCGTCGATGGAAGAGAAGTGGAGGTCGCCCCGATCTGGGAGGAGCCCTTGCGCCGGGCGATCGAAGCAGGAGTTGAAATGCCGCACACGACCGAGTTACTGCGGCGGATTCACGAGCGGCTGGCGGAGCGCAATTGAACGCTCATCCCACGCAAGCAGGCGTTAGCGGATTCTCCACAAACCGCCCATGGTCTGCGGCGTCATGCAACGCCGAATCGTCTCCATCTTCCTCGCCAGCGCGACCTTCGCACTGGCCGCCGCTCCCGAAGCAGACCGCCGTGCCATCCTCGCGATGGCCGGAAATTTCAAGGTCACTTTCGATTTCGAAGAAACCTTCCCGGTCGCTTCGGATTACAAGCCACTCAGCAAACCCTATCACGAGGAAGCCGTCGAGGTGGTCACCATCGCCGAAGACACGCCCTACCGCATCACGCTTCAGCATCTGCTTGTGATCGGTAGCGCGGAAAAATCCCATGTCATCAAGCATTGGGCGCAAGTCTGGACCTGGGAGGACACCCGCCTGCTCGACTACGCGGGCAGTGACGGCGTCGATGTCTGGCAGCGTCACGTGGTTTCTGCCGATCAGTCGAAGGGAAAATGGTCGCAGCTCGTCACCAGCGTGGACGACACGCCGCGCTATGAAGGCCTTGGGTACTGGGTCCACGAACTCGGCGAGTCCTCATGGACCAGCGAGCCAACCCGCCGGCCGCTGCCGCGCCGCGAGTATGAAAAGCGCGACGACTACGACTATCTGATCGTCACCAACAGGCACACGCTCACTCCGGCAGGCTGGGTGCACTCGCAGCAGAACCGCAAGGTGGTGGACCGGGACGGAAAGAAATTCATCCTCTCTCACGAAACCGGGCTGAACCAATACACCCGCACCGACGACGCGCTTGCTGCCAAGGCCAGTGAATGGTGGAAGGAAAACGCGACCGTCTGGAATTCCATCCGGAACTTCTGGATCGACGCTGGCGAGCAGGCCGGACCGGAGTTTTCCTATAAAACCACCCGGGACGGAGTGGGTCTGAGCAGGAAATTCGACGAACTGGAAAAGTCCAGATCCGCTCCTGAATCCGTCAAGGAAGCGCTCGCTCCCTACCTCTCCGTCTCCCGCTGATCCATTCAATCTATCAAAAAAGTGAAATTCCTTCTTTGCTCGCTCGCGCTCGCCACTCCCGCCCTGGCAGCTACCAGTTATGTTCTGCCCGGCAATTCCGAAACCGGATTCTGGGATTTGAATCAAACCAACTACAACCACACGACGACGACGGCCTATCCGGCTTCCGGCTTCACCAGCACCGCGTGGGGAGGACCCATCGCAGCAAGCGCCACCAGCGCCACCTTTACCCGCGTGAGTGGTGGTGGCTACTTCATTGGATCGGGTTCGGGCCTCTACGGAACCACGAATCCCAACACCTATGCGGTAGGAGATCTCGCCCCGATGCCAGACCTGGCAAGCCTGATCTTCCAGGTGCGGACCAACAACCCGGGCTTTTCCATGGGCAGTGTTGGCGGCGGCTTCTCCTCAGTGCTTCTCTACCTCAACGGCGGCACCACCGTGATCGCCCCCTCCCACAGCCTGGCCACCGCGGTTCTATCCACCGCCGCCGATGATTCCGACTTCGCATGGCAGTGGGACCTGAGCTCCTACGGCGAAATCACCAGCTACCAGATCCTGGTCGAGGCGAACGCGCACAACATTCTCTATGGGAATGCTCCGGAGCTTACCATGATTTCGGCAAGCGACGCCTTCGCACAGGCCGTGCCGGAACCGTCCTCCGCCCTGATGGGTGCCGCCGCGCTCGCTCTAACCTTCATCCGCCGCCGTCGTGCTTGATTCCGTTTCCTGTCTGTTGACAAGGGTTGGTGTTGTCCTGCTGCTTGGTGTCACCGGCGTGCGTGCCGGCGGCACCGGGCCCTTCACGGTGCAGGCCCCGGTTCCTTCCGCGGACATCTGGATGTATCCTCACGCCGGTTCGCCAGGCACCCGGACAACGGCCTCCACCTTCTCGGCCCTCCCGGTGAACGGTAGTGTCGATGACCGCTTCGGCCAGTTTCTGCTCAAGTTCGACACGGTGGCGGCCGGAGTTCCCGCCGGGCTTGGCGAGGCGAATTACGAGCTGGGTCGGGTCGTGCTGACGTGCGTGATTTATTCAGGCGACAGTAGTTCTTACGATCCCACCGAAGATGCCCGTTCGACGTATGGACCGGATGCTGCTGCAGATTCCGATACGGGCCGCCCGATCGAAGTTCACGGTGCCGGTTTTCGCGGAGGATTCACCGCTTCGAGCTTCGATGAAACTTCGGCATTCGGTTCCGGCGATCCTGGTGGACGCAACTCGTTTTCCCTCGGCTACTCGCCCGAAGGTGTCGAGCGGGACGTGAGTGGCAATGTCACCGCCGACATCGATTCGACGCCATGGGCGGTGGCTAGAATGCTAGTTAAACCTGCAGGCGAGAATGAGTGGTCGGAGTTGACGCCGGGCAGCATCATTCCGCCCTACGCTCACGCCGTGTTTGAGCTGGATCTATCTCTTCCTGGCGTCGCCAGGTATGTGAGAAACTCCCTGAACCAGGGATTCATCTGGCTGACGGTCAGTTCGCTCCATTCCGTGACGGAAATGGCAGCCAGCGGTTACCCTTCGTTTTACACCAAGGAGAATGCGGAGCAGGCGCTCTTCGGAGACGTGGCGTCGATGTTGGACGTTGAATACTCGTTGCCGCTCCGGATCACCGCCTTCAGTCGCGATGCCGCTGGTAACACCCAGCTAACATGGAATGGCTCGCCAGGTTTCCAATATGTCCTCGAAGCAAAGGAGGATCTTGCAGCCGGCATCTGGTCGCCGATAGAAACCTTCACGACTTCCGCTCCCACGCCCCTTATCTGGAACGGAACCAGTCCCTTACCGCGGGCATTCTTCCGCATCGCCCGGTCACCCTTGCCATGAAACACTCCGGATTCACGCTGGTCGAAATGCTGGTGACGGTCTCGCTGATCGCCATTCTCGGCACGCTTGCCGTCGGCGGAATCCACTGCGCCCGCCAGAAGGCGAGAACCGTGGTGGAAATCAACGCCGCGCGGAATCTAATGACCGGCTATCTCGGCCACGCGTCGGAAAACAACGGACAAGTCCTTCCGGGCTATCAGACGGATCCCACTGCGGCCAATCTGCAAGGGGAAACGCTCAAATTCCCGGTCAACGCCCGTTACCCGTGGCGGCTTGCCCCCAGCGTGCCTGGGGTAGAAGGCGTTCTCGTTTTCAATGGGAACGAGGCGGTGTTGGAAAAAGCGGATCGCGATTATCTCGTCAGTGCGGAACCGAACCTCGGGCTCAACGCCACACTCGTCGGCGGCCATTTCGGCAGCGGCAGTCCGCTTGCCCCCACCCCCCGGATTGTCGATGCCTACGGGAAATTCTATCTGACCCACCTCACCGAGTCGGATGATCCGGGCAAGCTGGTGGTGTTCACCTCCGCCCGCTCGGGCGAGGGCAGACAGGGCTACTACGAAGTGCGATCACCGAAGCTAACTGGACCCGTTTGGAGTTCCGGAACATTCAAGGACGAGGGTCCGGCCATTGCCCATGGTTTTGTCGATTTCCGTTGGGGAGGCAAGGCGGTCGCCGCGATGCTTGGTGGAAACGTGGAGCTGCTCGATGAAACCCAGCTTCGCGACATGCGCCGCTGGTCGCACCAGGCGGCCCGCGCGAATGATCCGGATTTCACGATCGGACGGTCGCGGTGATCGCACGCGAACAACCAAACGATTCTGAAAATCCTCCGGATCTCGCGCGTGCGTTGAAGAGTGAACTCCAGCTCATCTCCCCGTCCTGCCGGATGTTTCAATCGGAGAGGTTCATTGGATCGCCACCGTCATTGGCTGGGACCGGACCGTCCACTGCAGGCAGCGAGCCTAACGGTGGAAACGGCTGGCGGAGCATGCGGACCGGGCGCTCGTCGAGGGAGCGGAGGAACGCCTCGAGATCGGCGAGTTGCTCCGGTTTCATGTTGAGTGGCTTCAGCAGGTGGCTGGTGACCGGGAAATGAGGATCGTCCTTCTGACTATCTTTCCGTTTGGGTTGGGGCATGCCGGCGTTGTAAAGGCGGAGCACGCCGTCGAGTCGCGGGAACAGTCCGTTATGCATCCAGGGTCCGGTATTGCCGACGTTTCTGAGAGAGGGCGTGCGGAATTTTCCCATGTCCTCCGGTTTTTTTGTGATGGCGAAAAGGCCGGTGTCCTCGAAACGACGAGCATAGTAGGTCAGGCCGGCGTTGTGGAACTGGTCGTCGCTGAGCATCGGGCCGCCATGACAGTTGAGGCAGCGTCCCTGTGTGCGGAAAAGGTGGAGTCCGACGAGGGCGTCGTCCTTGAGAGCGTCATGTTTCCCGCTGAGAAACCGGTCGAAAGCGCTGTTTCCCACGCTGAGGGAGCGCTGGAACGCGGCGAGCGCTTGTACCACGCGGTCGAATGTGATAGCGGGGTCGCCGAAAGCCGCCTGGAACAACGGTTGATAGAAATCCATCTCGGCGGTGAGGCGGTCCTCGATTTCCCTTGGGTTTCCCGCCATTTCCTTGGGGTTGAGGATGACCATGCGGGCCTGGTCCTCGAGGGTGGGAGCCCTGCCGTCCCAGAAAAGGGACTTGGTGTGACCCACGCCGGCGAGTGCGGGAGTGTTGCGGGTGAGCGCGGTCATGAAGACTCCGTTCGCCTGGGAACGACCATCGGCCCAGCCGTGTTCCGGATCGTGGCAGCGGGCGCAGGAAATCTGTTGGGAACCTGATAGGCGCGGGTCGAAAAACAGGGAGAGGCCGAGTTTTTGTTTTCCCTCGGTGGGTTTCATTCCCTCGGGAAACGGCACTGGGCCTGGCGAGCCGAGCTCGAGGTGTGCGACGCCCTCATCCAGGGTCGGCTCAGGCCACTCGGCAGGCGGTTTGGCATATTCAGCGCGTAGCCATCTGACGAGTTCATCGCGGGTGGCGGGCTCGCGGGTTTCTCCGGAAGCGGAGGCACTGAAGAGGAAGAGCGAGGAGAATAAAAGCAGAATCATGTTAGAAGGTCTTGGCATGGCCGTCGAGGTAGAACCAGTTCACCGCGGATTTCCCGTTCCAGGGGCGGTAGTGGTAGTTTTTGGGAGCTTGTTTGGGGCCCACGCTGTTGGACTCCGGGCGGTTGAACCCGGAGGGGAGGGTATAACCGAAATTGTTCCAGAGTGTGAGGACGCCCGCGGGGTTTTCCACCTGACCGAGGCGATAACTCTTTTCCGGATTTTCCAAATCGAAGGAAATCTTCGATCCCTGCGACCACGCGTAGCTGTTCCTGTAGGTTTTGTGGCGGGAATTGGCGCTCGGGCTGAGCCAGGCGTCCTCGCCGGCGATGTATTCCTGAAGCACCTGACAGAGACTCATCGGATCCTTCCATTCCCGATAGACCGAGTTTCCGGTTTCCTGTTTGGTGTAGGCGATATCATTGTTCTCGACGGCGCGGGCGAGCATCGCGCTGTTGATTCCGCGCATCTTTCCGAGATCGACGGCCCAACGGGCTTTTTCCAGCGACCGGGTGGAGGTGCGGAAACCGATCGCGCAGAGCACGGCAATGATGACGACTACAATCAGAATTTCCGGCAGGGTGAACCCGGAGTGACGAGCGTTTGTGGAGAGGGGATGGTTCATGGCAATGCGGATGGACTGAGGGTGGCTTTGACGCGGAAAAAGCCCGTGACGGAGTCCATCGGGATGACGACCCGCCGGCGCTCGCAGTCGGGTGGCAAGGTGATGTCCGGTATCTCCATGGTTTCTGATGGGGATGAAACGGGAGTCCACGGGGATGTCTCCTGACCGAGTGCGGGACTTCCCTCCACGGAGTAGGTGACGCTGCCGTCCGTGCGGGCGGTCCAGCGGATTTCAAGACCGGATTCGCTGGTGATGGAAGTGAATCCGTTGCCATCAGAAACCGAGAGTGGGGAAGTGCCGAAGGCGAATTCGGCGCGGTTCGCGCGGCCGTCACCGTCCGGATCGGCGTTGAGCGTGGCATCCGACGGGCTTAGCCCCGGATAGTCGGCGAACCACAATTCATAAGTGGATGGCGCGGTCAACGGATCGAGATCCATGCGGAGCACGGTGCCGTGATCGTGGAGGCCCCCCTGTTTCGTGATCAGATAGAAGGCAGGGCTGGATGAAGATCCGTTGAAAACACAACCTCCGCGCACCTCACCGCCGAATCCATTGTTCGTGCCGGCGTCCAGGCTGAAGAGGGTTTCATGAACCCCGGTCTGGAGATTGTAGCGGTTGATCGTGCCGCCCACTCCGGTGCCGGTCGGGACATTCGCTCCGCCGCCGATGGTGGTGTAGTAGAGTGCTTTGTTCCACTCGGCGACCGGTCCGTAACACTTGTTTCCTTCCGGGAAATTGCCGGTTGTCGGTCCACCTTGGATCTTGTGCAGGAACGAAAGGGTGTTGGTCGTCAGGTCGAACTTCATCAGTGCGCCTGGCTGGGTGTTGCTGCCGACGGTGGTGAAATAGAGCGAGTGATCCAAGGCGCGGTAATAGGGATTGTGACTCGGCAGCTGCGCGTAATTGTCGGTGACCGTCGGCATGGCTGCTAGAACGGTGACCGTTTCTGCACCGCGGACCGATACGTCCAGTTTCCCCAGGGTTCCCAGGCCGGTTCCTCCATTGAAAGTCGTGAAATAGAGATCCGTTCCGACTGCAGTGAAACCCTTGTAGGGAGCGCGGGACCCCGGGTTGCCGGGGTAGGCGAAGACCTGGGTGGTCAGCCCGGTGTTAGTCTGATAGCGCTGGATGGTGCCATAGCTCGGGTCTCCTCCGGAATAGGTGTTGAAATAGAGGTCCTTGCCGTCGGCACCGCGGTCGATGACGGTCACGCCCCCCCACGGTGAACGGGCGTGCGGAGTGCTGCCGCCGGTGGCCTCCCAGAGCCTGGGTTCGTAGGAATTGGAGACGATGTCATATCTGAAAAGCGTGCTGTAGATCGAGCCGGACGTGCTTCCGATCGTGGTGATGTAAATGGAGTTTCCATCGAACACCGGCGAGGCCTTGGGGGTCTGGCCGGTGTTGTTGTCGAAAGACAAGGCGACGGAAACCGCACTGGTACCGATGTCGAAGGTGGATAGCGAACCGACAGCGTTCGCACCGCCCTTCTCGCAGGTGAACCAGAGTTTTCCGCCGATGAGGACGGGGGAGTCGTTCACGTTTTGTGGCGCAGGCGAAAACAGCGGGTTCGAATTGTTGAAATCGGCGAGCTTGGTGAGCGTGGGAGCCGCGAAGGCGAGGGGAGTCGCGAGTGAGAGGCCGAGCATACGAAGCGCGGTGCCGGAGGGGTTAGGGATGTTCATGCCGGGTGGATCTTATGCGGGCACGGGGCATTCCGGCTAACGCCTGCTTGCTGCCGATTGACGGTGAGTTGCGTTTTTTCGCGCAAAATCGGGCAATTTACCGGGTGCCCCGAACTTTCAGGGATTTTTACGGTCCAGCCATTTGCTCGGCGACTCGCCGGTTTCCTCGCGGAAGGCCTTGGCGAAATGGCTGAGGCTCTGATAGCCGACTTCCAGCGCGACTTCCGTAACGTTCATTTTCCCGGAATCCAGCGCCTCGCACGCCCGCTCGATACGGAGGCGGCGGAGGTGGCGCTGGAGGGTGCTGCCGGTTTCCGTGCTGACGCGGCGCGAGAGGTGGTGCGGCGCGACGCCGACCTCCTTGGCGATGGCAGAGAGATCGAGCGGTTGGTCGAGTCTCTCGCGGAGGAGATGGATGGCGCGCTTGACCGGGTCCCGGTCACGCAGGGTGGCGCAGAAACCGCCGCTGTCGCTGGATTTGCTACGGAAAAGGCGCACTGCGGCCCACTCCAGAACGCGGGCTTCGGCGAGCAGGCGGCTCGGGCCGGTGTCTTGAGCTGCTAGGGCGAGGGCGTCGCAGAGGTCGCGTTCCCAAACTCCCATCAGCCCGCAAAACGCGATGGATCCGGCATTCCTGAGCCATTTTCCGAGTTCCGGGTGAAGCCACTCGGTGCTCTTTCCGAGCCGGTCGCGCAGCCATTCGCGGGAAATGACGACCACTTCGAGCGTGTGCATTCCCGGGTAGCGGAGACATGACCAATCGCCCGCCTCGCCGCCGCCGGTCATGGCATACATGCCGGGTTTGAGGATGAACCGGTCGTTTTCGCCCCAGACGAGGCCGCTGCCCTCGCGGTTCAGCCAAAGCCAGATCGCGCCACTGGAGGAAACGTTCCAGCGCCAGCCGCCGGAGGTGATCCGGCCGGTCACGCGGCCACAACGAAGATCATTCCCCTCACCCCACCAAATTTCGGCGGCGGGTTTTTCCGGAATCCCAGGGACCTTGATTTCGCTCACGCGACGGTTTATTGCGAATTAATCTCAATTAGCAAGGCATTCGCATCATGAAATCGTTTGTCAGTGGGGAACTGCCACCACAAGCTCTCCGCTGCCGGCACTTCTCCGGCGATACTCCATGATCATCCTCATCAAGCTTGCCCTCGCTCTTTTTCTCATCGCCTGGTCGGGCGTCGGGTTGTGGATGCTGGTGAAATACGACGCGCTGTTCGGTTTTCACAAGGATGATCCGGCGGAGTCCTCCGGTGCCCGGGCGCTCAACGTGACACAGGTGGCCTCCGTGTGGTTCGGCTTTTTTGCGGTGGCGTTTTATTTCCTGATCCGCTGAGGTCAGGCCTCTTTCGGCTCACCCTTGAGGCGGTGGATGACGACCGGGACAATGAAGATCAGCAGGGTGAGGGCCGAGGTGCCCATGTCGAAATAGTGGCTGGCGAGGAAGTCGTGAATGGCGTCGCCTACCGAGGTCAGCGCTTTGGATCTCGATTCGAGGAAGGCATGAAAATCGGTGCTTTTCTCGAGAAAGTGGCGGGGAACGCTGAGCACGAGCTTTACGCCGAGCACGGCGATGACAACGAAAGCGCAGGTTTCGAGGAAATGGTAGCGCTGCATGAGTTTCACGAATCCCTGGGCGGCGAAACGCATGGCGAGGATGCCGAGGAAAACGCCGGTGCAGACGAGCACGAGCTTGGACGGCATCGGGTAGTTTTTCACGTAGGCGATGGCGGCGACGACGTTGTCGATGGAGAATGCGAGGTCCATGACTTCGACTGCGGCGACAGTGGCCCAGAACGGTCCCAGCAGGCCGATCGTCCAGCGGTAAAGGACGTTTCCCTCGGTTTCCACCGCTTCGACGCCTTCTTCAATGACTGACTTGTGTCGCGAAAAGTGGCTCAACGCGAGCCATAACAGGTAAAGCCCGCCGAGCGGCTCCAGCCACCAGATGGTGATGAGCCAGGCGGCGAGCGCAAGGCACAGCCCGCGGAATGCGTAGGCACCGATGATGCCGTATTTCAGGGCTTTTCCACGCTGATCCTCGGGGAGACGCATGACCATGGTGGCGAGCACGGCGGCATTGTCCACGGACAACACGCCCTCGATGATGATGAGGATGAGGACCACCATGAGGCCCGCCGCAGGGTCGGGTCCGAGAATGTTGTAGGTCCAGTCCATGAGATTGCGCCGGGACGCTGGGTGACGCATTCGCCGCTGGCAACGGGAAATTGTTGTGGGAGGCGGATTTGGCGACGCGATTGTCACCGGTCTTGGCTGGTCAACTGAAAACTCCGGGTCTGTCGGGGCCGGAGCAAAACTAGACAGAGACGGTTCAAAACTGGACAGCGGAGACGGAGCAAAGCTGGATTTCTGAGCATTCCGCTCGAAGCGACTGGTGTTGAGCGGGTTCGAGTCGAGAGTTGAGCATCGTCCGAA
>JBGSTM010000289.1:0-1701 GCA_041736495.1 Akkermansiaceae bacterium | reverse complement strand
CTGCCCCGCGCCCGGTCGAGCGGCCGGGAAACCGGCCTATCACCCGCCCGGAAGCACGCCCGGAAACCCGCCCCATCGCCCGTCCTGAAAGCCGGCCGGTGAGCCGTCCCGTCACTCTGCCAGCCACGCGGCTCGGCAATGTGACGTTCCCGCGCCCCGGTGATCGTCCTGGAGGAAATGACGCGATCCGCCCCGGCCCAGGCATCACCCGTCCCGGCCAGGTCACCCGGCCCGGAGGAGTCAACCGGCCTGACATCGACCTCAACAACCGGCCCAATTTGAATCTGAACAACCGTCCGGATTCCCGCCCGAATCGTCCGGGCTGGGGCAACGAGTGGGGGAATTGGGGAAACTGGAACGGAACTAACAACCGCCCGGGATTCAATAACAACAACATCAACATCAATACGAACATCAACAACAACCGCAGCTGGAGTTACCGTCCCAGCTACTGGGGCAGCCGCCCTTGGTGGTGCAGCCGCCGCCATTCCTGGTATCATGGAAGCTGGTGCCACGGCTGGAACCGCCGCAACAACGGCATCGCATGGGGCATCGCCGCATGGAGTCTTGGAAATGTGATTTTCAACTCCGGCTATCAGGTATTTGTGAATCCGTTCCCCGCCCCACCGATCGTCACCAGCAGCGGCACGATCATCATCAACTACAGCGCACCCATCACGGTCGTCGCCGGCCAGTTGCCTCCGGGAGAAGCCTCCATCGAGGAAGCTGCCGACGAAAAGGCCACGGATGCGATGGAGGAAGCCCTAGCAGCTTTTCAAAAAGGCGACTTCTCCGCCGCGCTCGTGTCGGTGGATCTCGCCCTTGCGCAGGTTCCCGGAGACGTGGCCCTGCATGAATTCCGCGCGCTGATCTTCTTCGCGCTCGGCCGCTTCGACGACTCCGCCGGCGTGCTCAACGCGGTGTTGGCTTCCGGGCCCGGCTGGGACTGGACCACGATGACCGGCCTGTTCGACTCGCAGGAAACCTACGTGGAATTGCTGCGCAAACTGGAGGACTACACCGACGCCCACCCGGATTCCGCCGCGGCCCATTTCGTGCTGGGCTACCACTACCTCGTGCTCGGCCACCTCGAACATGCGGTCGAACTGTTTGACCGCGTGGCCGTTCTCGAGCCACGGGACACCGTCGCCGTGCAACTCCGGAATCTCATCAAGGACTCCATCGCCAGCGATTCGGAAGAGTCGGAAGAGCGACCCGTGCCAGCCGTGGTCGATCCCGACAAAATCGTCGGCACCTGGGTGAGCAAACGTGAGGAAGGATCCGTCACACTCGTCCTTACCGATGACGGCAAATTTACCTGGACCTTCGACAAGGGAGACAAGGCCGGCGATCTGGCAGGCGAGTTCGGCATCGCGGAGGAGAACCTGCTGGTGCTCTCCTCGGAAGACTCCCAGTTAGTCGGCGAGATCACGTTCCCGGAGGATTCGAAACTCAGCTTCACCCTCGCCGGCGGACCACGCGGCGATCCCGGCTTGAACTTCGAGCGCGTGCCCTGAGAACGGCCGCAGTGGCATTTTTACAAATCCACTGGGGCGGCAGGATGGATCTCCTCCACCCGGACAATCACATTCATGCTCTCGAACGCGTCCGACGGTCCCGACCACGAACCGGAAATCGGCGAGGCCTTCTCCTGCTCGCGGGTGACCGCCACCGTCACGTGCTCGGAGCCGGCCATCTTGT
>JBGSTM010000328.1:0-4348 GCA_041736495.1 Akkermansiaceae bacterium | reverse complement strand
TCTCGCAGCGCCTCACCTGCCGGACCGCCGATGAGGAACTCCTTGTAATACTTCAGTGAAACCGGCCCGTCGGTGGTGGCCGCGGCTAGCAGCACGTTTTCCAACAGACCGCCCGCACTGCCGAGGCTGCCGCTGCCCGTGGTGTGCTCCGCCAGCGTATCGAGCACTTTTTCAAACGCTTCCCGCTGGCCCTTGCGGGTGTAGTCGACACCGTCGAGCCCGCGACGGACTTTCGCTAACAGCCCGTGTTTCTGCTGCTCCCAATCCTCCAGCTTCACGCCGGCGAGTGCGGCCGGACCCCACTCCAGGTCCCGCGCGGACCGGTAGCGGCCCTGCCAGATCTTCACGAAATAGCGCAGCCCCTCCATCACCGCCTGCTCCTCCTTGCCGATCGTCGCCCGGCGGAACGCCTGCAGGAAATCCTCACCCGCCTGGTCATCCAGCGTTTCTCCCAGAATGTTCGCCAGGATCTCGTCGGCCGCCGCCACGGCGCGCGGGCCTTCGAGCAGGTCGAATTTACCACCGGTCAGGCCGAGTTCGTATTGGAAGCCGCGCACCACCTTGGAGAAAAAGCTGTCCATCGTCCCCAGCGTGAATCGCGGCAGGGCGCGCACCACCCGTTCCAGCGACTCGCCGAAATCCGCCTGCGGCAGCGCCAGATCCCGCCGCAATCCGGCGGCGGGCTTTTCCTCGCTGGCGGCGGTAGCGAGTTTCGTCAGCACCGAGTCCGCGAATTCCCCGGCGGCCTTGCGGGTGAACGTGAGCGCCACGATTTTCTCCGGAGCCACGCCGCTCGCGACCAGGCCGATCACCCGGTTCGCCAGCTGGAAGGTTTTCCCGGAGCCGGCGGAGGCGAGGATGAGCAGGTTCGGTGCGAGGATGTTCATCGGTGACACCAGTTTGAGCGGATCCGGCGAAATGGGAATCCCGGAAATTTTCACGATCGCCCATCGGAGAAACCCCGGCCCTCCCACCACCGGGGAATCTTGACCGCCGTCTGTTTGTGTGACAGAAAAAGTGACGGAACGCCTGACCGGAAAATCGCTCCGCCAACCTATCAAAAATCTCATGAATACCATCACACGACTGGGTCTGTTTGCCACCGCGGGAGCCGCGCTCGCGCTCTCTTCCTGCTCCACCGGAGGCAAGTCCCCCTCGGGATTCCTTTCCAACTACGCCCAGCTCAACGCCGGTTACGGCACCGAGGACGCCGTTTCCTCCTTCGTAAAACCCGGCGTGGACTTCGCAAAATATGACAGCGTGATCATCAGCCCGGTGACCACCGTGGTCGCCGCTCCAGGAGTGAGTCCCGCAGTGACGGAACAACTCGCCGCCTATCTGGGAGGCTCGCTGCAAAGCCAGATGTCCCCCAACCTGAAAGTCGTCACCACTCCAGGACCGACCACCCTCCGCGTCCGCACCGGCCTGACCAACGTGATCGAAGGCCAACAGGTCGGCAAACCTGTCACCACCGTGCACGCCGACCCGAAGATCACCCTCACCGGCAATCTGGGATCTCCGGAAGTGGCCGCGCTCGTTTCGAGTGTTTCATTTGAGGGCGAGGTCGTCGATTCCGTGACCGGCGAGCGACTCGCCGCCCTGGTCGACCACCGCCTGGGTAAAAAGCGTGAAGCGACGCCCGCAACCTCATGGGCCTCGGTCCGCAGCGCGATCAACGTCGGCGTTGAAAGACTTCGCACCCGCTTCACCGCCGTCGGCGGGCGCTGATTTTCCGGTCTGATTGTTGTGAATTGAAAGGCCCCGCCGGATCACATCCGGCGGGGCTTTTTATTTTGCAGCTCGCGCCGTGGCAATATTGGTTCGCGGCCGTCGGCGGCGGCAGGTAGGCTTCCGGATGACACCGCTGTTTGAAGAACTGGATTTCCGCCCGACGCCGCTGGGCGATCTGATTCTCCGCCGACGCCGGATGACGATGCTGGACGACCTGATCGTGTATGAAGTGCTGCTAGGCGACGCCTATCTGATGTCCAGCCTGTTCCATGAGGTGGAAGTGGCGCTGGCCGACCTCGGGTTGGCGGCGGTGAACGGTGAAAAGCTCGATGTCGTCGTCGGCGGACTCGGACTGGGTTACACGGCGGTCGCGGCGTTGAAAAATCCCAAGGTGGCGGAGTTGCTGGTGGTGGACGTGATGGCACCGGTCATCGAGTGGCACGAAAAGGAAATGGTGCCGCTGGGGAAAACCCTGACGGACGATTCACGCTGCCGGTTCGTGCATGCGGATTTTTTCGCGCTCGCCGCTTCGCCGGAGGTCGGGTTCGATCCCGCGATGCCCGGACGGCGGTTCCACGCGGTGCTGCTGGACATCGATCACTCGCCACAGAACCTGCTGCACGAGAGCAACGGTGGATTTTACAGCACCGAGGGTCTTCGCAGTCTGGCTGCACAGCTGGTGCCCGGCGGGGTGTTCGCGCTGTGGTCGGACGATGCGCCGGATGAGGATTTCCTCGGCCGGTTGGCGGAAGTTTTCACCACTGCGGAAGCGCATGTGGTCGGCTTTCACAACCCGCTGCTGGAGCGTGAATCACGCAGCACGGTGTATGTGGCCCGCAGCGCTTCAGTGCTTGAGGGTCAGTGAGGTATCGGCGGAGGTCGAGACGGGTGCCTTGGCAGCAGGTGCCGGTGCGGCGGTGGGCATGACGGCGGCTTTCAGGCCACCGGTTTTCACACTGCCGAATTTCTCCTGGAGCATGCGGTTTCTCTCACCGGCGGTTTTGCCCTCGCCGCCCATCATCTGCTTCATTTCGGCGTCCATGTAGACGTCCTTCATGCCTTCCTGACTGGCGCTGACACCCATGGACTCGGTGGCGATGTCGATGTCCTGGGCGCGGGTGCCGATCTTATCGAGAGCTTTCTGGTATTGGGCGACCATGCCGGCGACGTCGCCGACGGAGCGGACTTCCTTGATGGCGGCGCGGACGGCTTGCACGCGCTCAGGCGAGTGGACGAACCAGCCGAATCCACCACCCGTCAAGGCGAGGAAAACCACGAGCGCTCCGACGGTCTCGCGGACCCGCTTGCGCTTGAGGCGGCGGTGTTGCTCTTCGAGCAGGATGCGGAGTTCCTCGGCAGCGGCGGCATCCAGGCCGGCATTTTCCATCGGCTGGACGAAGTCGATTGCTGAGGCAACCGGGGCTGCGACTTGGGCCGGGACCATCGCGACCGGCTCGGGTTGAGCGGGAACGACCGGCGCGGGCTGAGCCGCCGCCTGCGCAGCGAGGGTGGCGAGGGTGGATTTCGGATAGGCCCGAGCCAGCGTGACTTTTTCCTCGTTCACGTCGTGAAGGGCTGCCTGAAAGAGTTTCTGAAGCTTTTCTTTGTCCGTCATGCAGGCTTTGTAACCTGATTATTAATAAACGTGAACTACGTGTTCACGCCTACGCCATCGCGTGTTTTCAGCGGGGCGGGTGATGAAACGACGGGCCAACCCGCGAAACTCAGCGGTCTTTCACGCGCTCGACACTGGCCCCAAGCATCAGGAGCTTCTCGTCGATGTGCTCGTAGCCGCGGTCGATATGATAGAGGCGGCTGATCTCGGTGGAGCCCTTGGCAGTGAGGGCGGCGAGCACCAAGGCGGCGGAAGCACGGAGGTCCGAAGCCATCACCGGCGCGGCGGAAAGCTGGGCGACGCCGCGGACGACGGCGGTGCCGCTGTCCACCTTGATGTCGGCGCCCATGCGCTTGAGTTCCGCGCAATGCATGAAGCGTTGGGGGAAAATGGTGTCCTTGATGACGCTGATGCCCGGGGTGGTGGCGAGCAGGGCGGTCATTTGTGCCTGCATGTCCGTGGGATAACTCGGGTAAGGGGCGGTGCTGATTTCGACGCCTTGAGTGATTCCCTCGCTGCGATGCACGGTACAAACATCGCCGGCTTCATTGAAATCAATGCGGTGGCCGGATGCCTCGATCGCCGCGGTGATCGCCTTCATGTGATCGCGACAAACGCGGCGGAGCGTGACGCCTTCCCCCGCGAGCGCGGCGGCGGCCATGAAAGTGCCGGCCTCGATGCGGTCCGGAATGACGGTGTGCTCCACGCCTTTGAGTTCCTTCACGCCTTCAATGACGATGCGGCGGGTGCCGGCCCCGGTGATTTTCGCGCCCATGGAGTTGAGGAAATTCGCGAGATCGAGCACTTCCGGCTCGGCGGCGGCGGACTCGATGATAGTGATGCCCTCGGCGAGTGTGGCGGCCATCATCACGTTGTCGGTGCCGAGCACGGTCGGTCCGTGGGTGCCGCGCAGGTCGATTTCCGCGCCTCGCAGGCCGTCCTTGGCGGTGAGGGTGATGTTGCCGCCTTCGATTTCGATTTTCGCGCCGAGCGCCTCGAGTC
>JBGSTM010000321.1:0-5781 GCA_041736495.1 Akkermansiaceae bacterium | reverse complement strand
CGCCTACGCCGAGTGGAAAAAATCCCGTCTGCCCACCCAGGAAGAATGGTTCGCCGCGCTCACGATGGATGAAAAAGCCCCCGCCGCGATTCCGCCCGGCCCGTGGGCACCCGTCACTTCGCAAACCGCCGACCGCACTCGCGCCGGGCTCATCGGCATGGCCGGCTCCGTCTGCGAATGGACGTCCGGAATGGGCACCAATCCCGCGAACCCGCTCGGCGACCGCCGCTGGGTCATCATCGGCGGCTCCTACCTCAAGCCCGGAACCAACGCCCTCACCCGCGAGTGGACCCTCGACCGCTCGCTCCGCCGCCCCGATCTCGGATTCCGCGTCGTTTCCGATCCCGAATAATCTCCACGATCCCATGAATCTACCAGCCAACCTCGTCACCATCCATCCGTATTTCAAAGCCCACCCGGGAAAAGCCGCGGAAGTGGATGCCATCATGGAAAAATTCGTCGGCAAAACGCGCAGCGAATCGGCCTGCTGTTTTTACGAATTCACCGTGCTCGACGATGAAGTGTTCTGCCGCGAGGGCTACACCGGTGCCGCCGGCGTGCTGCACCACTTGGACAACGTCGGCGAAATCCTCGGTGAAATGCTCACCGTCGCCGATCTCACCCGCTTGGAATTCCACGGCCCGGCGGAGGAAATCGATCAACTGCGCGGGCCGCTCGGGCATTTGAACCCGGCGTGGTTCGTGCTCCGCCGCGGCATCGAACGCTAGAAGCGGGGTTGACTGGATGGGCTTCCGGGGCTTTTGTCGACCTCATGAAAACTCTGGCCCTCCTCGCTTCCCTCGTCACCGTCTCCCACGCCGCCCTGGTGGAAAAAACCGTCACCTATCAGCAAGACGGCGCGACCCTCGAAGGCTTCCACGTTTACGACGACGCGGTCACCGGCAAGCGCCCGGGCGTGCTCGTCATCCACCAGTGGACCGGCCTGTCCGAATATGAAAAACGCCGCAGCCGCATGCTCGCGGAGATGGGCTACAATGTTTTTGCAGCCGACATTTACGGAAAAGGCATTCGCCCGCAGCCACCGGAATCCGGCAAAGAGGCCGGAAAATTCAAAGGCGACCGCAAACTCTATCGGGCCCGCCTCACCGCTGCGCTCGACCAACTCAAAGCAGACGAACGCACGAACCCCGAAAAAATCGCCGCCATCGGCTACTGCTTAGGCGGCACTGGCGTGCTCGAACTCGCCCGCTCCGGCACCGACATCGCTGGCGTCGTTTCCTTCCACGGCGGTCTCGACGCGGCCCCCGGCATGACCGCCGAAGCCGGGAAAATCCCCGCCAAAATCCTCGTGCTCCACGGCGCCGTGGATCCCTACGTGCCCGCCGAACAGGTCGCCGCCTTCCAGAAGGAAATGACCGACGCCAAAGCGGATTGGGAAATGGTCTCCTACGGCGGGGCCGTTCACAGCTTCACCCACAAGGAAGCAGGCGACGACCCGAGCAAGGGTGCCGCCTACAACGAATCGGCCGACCGCCGCTCATGGGTGGCCATGCAGTCGTTCTTCGCCGAGCTTTTCAAATAAGCGGAACGTCTTCATGGTCCCGGCGATGAGCGTCGCGTTCGACTGGGTGGATTTTCAAATGGCATTCCGCGAGGCGGCCGTGGCTGCGGGCTTCTCGCACGTGGACCTTGCCGAACTAACCACAGGAAATCTAACTGCTTGGGAACGTCCTGGAGACGGCCCCCGCATTTATCTATCCGCCGGCATCCACGGCGACGAACCGGCAGGTCCGCTCGCGTTGCTGGAACTCCTGCGAGAAGGATTCTTCACCCAACCGGTGCACTGGCTGTTATGCCCCGCGCTCAATCCCACCGGTCTCGCCGCGAGGACTCGTGAGAACGCCCTCGGCATCGACCTGAACCGGGACTACTGGCTGCGTGAGACCCCCGAAGTGATCGCTCACGCCGCTTGGCTCGATGCCCGCCCTTCACCCGATCTTTTCATTTCCCTCCACGAGGACTGGGAGACAAGCGGCTTTTATTTCTACGAAATCAACCTCGGCACCGAAAACCTCGACCGCACCCGCAGCATCCTCGCCGCCGTCGAACCTTGGTTCACCCCCGAGCCCGGTCCCATCATCGACGGCCACGATATCAGCGGACCCGGCTGGATCTATCACATCGCCGAACCCGACCTGCCCGAAGGCTGGCCGGAGGCGATTTACCTGGCAAAAATGGGCTGCCCCGTCTCTTTCACCTTCGAAACCCCCAGCCGCGCCCCTCTTCAACAACGCGTCGCCGCCCACACCGCCGCCGTGAAAGCGGCGTGTGCCGGGTTCGGGGAGTGAACCCCAAAGGAGCGCGTTCATCCTGAACGCTATTTGCCGCGGACATCCTGTCCGCAGGTATTGATCCGATTCGCCCGACAGGATGTCGGGATCAAACAGTCGATAAGATATCGACGCCCCATTTTTTCCAGACGACCTCTAAGAAATCCGCCCGCCGGACGTTGTTCCCGGACAACCATGTCACGTCGTATCCCCATTTACCTGATAGCCGCGTCGTCTCCCGTTTTCGCACAGAATTTCCTCGATCCCCTGGTGGTCACCGCCTCTAGGCTGGAGCAGGAGGCGAGCAAGGCCCCGTATTCCTCAGCGGTGATCGGTTCGGAATTCATCTGGGAAAACACCCGCCGCACCTTGCCCGAGGCCCTTGCCTATACGCCGGGCGTGCTGGTGCAGAAAACCGCCCATGGCCACGGTTCACCGTTCATCCGCGGTTTCACCGGCCGCCAGAACCTGTTGTTAGTGGACGGCGTAAGGTTGAACAACTCGACCTTCCGCAGCGGGCCGATCCAATATTGGAACACGGTGGACTCGCTCTCGATCGACCACCTCGAGCTGATCAAGAGCCAGGGATCCGTATTGTACGGATCGGACGCCGTGGGAGGCACGGTCAATGCCTTCAGCAAATCGTCTGACTTCCGGGAACGCACCGCAGGAGAGGTCTTCTACGGCGGCGGCGGCTCCTATGAATACCGCACTAACGGCCAGGGCAGCCACATCGGCCGCATCGAATCCCAGACCGGCATCGGTGGAAAATTCGGTGTTTGGCTCGGCCTTTCCGCGAAGGATTACGGCGATATCGAAGACAGCGACGTGGGTGAAATGGTCGGCACCGGCTATCCCGAAGAGGATCTGGATTTCCGCTTCGATTGGGCGGTCACGCCGGAATCCACAGTCACGCTGGCCTACAATTACGTGAATCAGGACTCCGTTTCCCGCTGGCACCGGACGCTGAACAATCCCGGCTGGACCAGCGGCGGAAACGTCGCCGCTCCCGGACTCTGGACCAGCAACAACTACGACCAGGAACGCTCGATGACCTATTTGCGCTATGCCGGAACGAATCCCGAGGCCGGTGCGCCCATCCAGCGCTGGAACGCCACCCTTTCCTATCAGGATTCCTCCGACTCGGAATCCCAGAACCGCAGCCCGGCGGAAAACAGCGTGCGCCTGTCGAACATCGACGTGAACACGATCGGCGTGGACGTCTCGCTGGAATCCGCGATGGGACCGGGAACCTTGGTCTATGGCGTGGACTACTATCATGACGAGGTCGATTCCTCCGGATCGAGAAACAACCTCGCCGGGACCAAGTATCAGGAAAACCTGCCAATCGCCGATGACTCGGACTACGATCTGTTGGGAATCTATTCCCAATACCTGTGGAAGCCGATGGACAAGGTGGAGATCACCGGCGGTGCGCGCTACACCTATGCGGAAGCGTCGCTGGGGCGGTTCAATGACTTGAAGGGCGTGGAGCAGTCGGGGGAATCGCAGGAATGGAACTCCGTGGTCGGCTCACTGCGCGGGCTCTATCAATTCAACCCGGCGTGGAGCGTTTACGGCGGCATGTCCCAGGCATTCCGTGCGCCGAACCTCGACGACCTGACTGGAAACCAAACGGCAAAGTCCGGCTCCACCTCGCTTGGCTCCACCTCGGTGGACCCCGAGGAGTTCCTCACCTACGAGATCGGCACCCGCCAGGTGACGGAAAAAACTTCGATGGAGCTCTCGTTTTTCTACACCGACGCCGAGGACCTGATCTCTTCCGTGCCGGTTGCCGCGGGCAGCAAGGACACCATCAATACCAACGCCACGGACGGCTACGTTTACGGAGTCGAGCTGCAAGGCGCGTGGAAATTCCACCCGCAATGGACACTCTCCGGATTCG
Source organism: Akkermansiaceae bacterium (assembly GCA_041736495.1). GTDB lineage: Bacteria > Verrucomicrobiota > Verrucomicrobiia > Verrucomicrobiales > Akkermansiaceae > Luteolibacter. The sequence continues at coordinate 1,584 of JBGSTM010000321.1, read as the reverse complement.
GTGCCTGGCAGGACGGCCGCAACGACATCCCGCTCTATCTGAACGGCCCGGTCGTGGAAAAATCGCAGACCCGCCTGCTCCCTCTCACCGGCTCGCTGGCACTGCGCTGGGATGATCCGTCCGGAAAATTCTGGGTGGAAGGACGCATTCTCGGTGCGACCGAGGAAGACCGCATCTCCCCCGAAGACCAGGCCGCCGACAACCAGCGCATCCCCACCGGCGGCACCCCCGGCTACCTCACCGGATCCATCCGCGCCGGGTGGAATGTCAACGAGCACCTCAACCTGCTCTGTGGCGTGGAGAACATCACCGACGAGTCCTACCGCATCCACGGCTCCGGCCAGAACGAACCAGGCATCAACGGCATTCTCGGCCTGCGCCTGAACTGGTAGATCGGGAGCCCAAGTCACGGCTCCTTCCTGTAAAGCAGGGCCATCTCCCGCATGAGCGATTCCAGCAGAATGTAGTATTCCTCCTCCTTCATCGTGGACTTTCGCTTGCGGAGGGCGTCGATGGAGGCCTCGAGATTCGCACGGGCTTCTTTCGCTTGGGGTGTTAGCGGGTCGGCGGAGGCAGCGAGTAGATAGATGTCACGGGCGAGCGGACCGTCGGAACCCGCTTCCGCTCGGAGGCCCCTGAAGCGATCGGTGGAAGTCGGTTTGCCATCGCCGTTGTCATCGATGACGGCGTGTTCCTGAAGCACGCGCTGCGCGTCTTCGTAAAACGCACGGGTGTTGGTTGAGGCGTGGAGCGTGGCTTCCAGCAGTGAGAGCGAGCCGTCGAGATCAAGATCGGCGGCAGGGTCGGTGAGGATGTCGGCGAACTTTTCCCCGAAGCGCGAGTAGTTCCGTTCACCGGGACTGCGGGCGGCGCAGATGATCACGCGGTTTTCACCGGCCAGCGGGGTGAGGAACGGATAGCTGGCGGAAAACAGGTTGAGAACGATGAGCCGGCGGGTGAAAGGCTTGAGCAGTTCTTTCACTGCGGCCGGATCGATGTCCTTCCCGCGCAGGTTGAAATTCGCCTTCCGACCGTCGAAACTGCCGTGGCCGATCCAGACCAGCCAGAGGTCTTCGCCGGTTTTGGGGAGGTCAGCGAGGGACTTTTCCAACAACTGCAAATCACCATCGGCTGACTCTTCCTCCACACCAATGGTTTGGACCTTCATCCCGCCCTTCGCTGCCAGGTCCTGCCAGGCTTTGGCCTGGCGGCGGAATTCCGTGTCGTAGTTTGCATCCCCCGGCTCGCTGACGACGATGAGCATATCCCGCGCCGGCAACGAGACGGCGAATGCTAACAACAGCAGTGTGACAAGGAACTTCATGGGAGTTTTTTCCAACGGCGCAGCGACCATTCCCCGATGAAACAACTGAGGGCGGCGATCAGCCAGACGGAGGTGTTCCAGAGCGGTTCGGAGCGGGTTTCCTTCACGGGCACCGGCAGGTTTTTCAAACTGGCGACGAAGTCATCGAGTCCTGAAATCGTTAGGACACGGCCGCCGGTCGATGTGGCGAGTGCTTCCATGCCCGCCATGTCCGGGCGGATCGCGAGGTATTCGTCGCGCAGCGCGTTGACGACCCAGCC
>JBGSTM010000284.1:0-18382 GCA_041736495.1 Akkermansiaceae bacterium | reverse complement strand
CGCTGTGAGATGGCCGCGGCCCTTTTGCGGACCCGCGCAGTGCGGGATGTGGTCGCCGTTTACGACTCGCGCTGTGAGAGCCAGCTCCGCCGCCGCGGGTTGCTGGGTTTTGACGACGTGAAGATTCTGATGGGGGAATGGGTGAAGGGCGAGGATGCCCGACTGCGGCGCGAGGCGGTGGATTTCCGGTTGGACGCCCGTTACGAGCACTGGCTGCTCGACGAGTTCCAGGACACCAGCCGCGCGGACTGGATGGGGCTGCTTCCGCTCATCGACGAAGCGGCGGGCGATGGCGAGGGCTCGATGTTCATCGTCGGCGACCGGAAGCAGGCGATCTACGCGTGGCGCGGCGGCGAGGTGGGATTGTTTGACGAAGTGATCGACCGTTACAGTAGCGGACTGGTGATCGAGGAAATGGCGGAGTCCTGGCGCTCCTGCCCGGAGGTGCTCGCACTGGTGAACCAGGTCTGCGGAGACTCGGCGACGCTGCGTGAGTTTTTCGGCGAAGCCGAGTCGCAGTGGAAATGGCAGAAGCATTTTTCCGCCGATCCTTTGGCAGTCCCGGAAAAACGCGGCGAGGCACGGGTGGAAGTGGTCGAGGGAAAATGGGACGAGCGGCTCGACCGGTTGGAAAGCCTGCTGCGGGAACTCGGCGTCGGCGAGCGGCCGATGACTTGCGGCGTGTTGGTCCGTAGCAACGCACAGGTGCGGAAAGTCGCGGACCAGCTGCGGGCGGCGGAATTCGACGTGATCGAGGAAGGCCGCCGCGAACCGTCGAAGGACAATCCCGTGGGGATCGCGCTCGGGCATTTGCTCAAATGGCTGGCGAATCCGGCGGACCAGTTTGCCTGGCAGGTCGTTCAGATGTCACCGCTCGCCGGTGTTCTGACAGCCCGGTTCGGCGAGCACTGGCAGCAGGCATGGGAAGGTCTGCTAGGCACCGCCTCGCAGATCGGATTCGCGGGCATGGTCGAGCAGGTGGTGGACGCCTGTTGGGCGGAGTGGTCGGATTTCGGCCGCCGCCGGGCGGGCGATGTGATCATGGCTCTCGCCGGACTGGACGCGCAGGGCGGAGCGACGCCCCAACAGGCGGCGGACTGGATCGAGCGGCTGGAGGTTTCGCAAAGCCCCGGAATCGCCGCGGTGCAGGTGATGACGATTCACAAAGCGAAGGGGCTTGGATTCGACGTGGTGATCCTGCCGGATGTGCCGAATGACAGCATTCCCTCCGCGCAGTATTTCGATGTCGCGGAAAGCGCCGGCTGGATCACCCAGACCCCGCCGAAGTGGGCGCGGGACCTCATCCCGGAAATGCGCGAGGCGGAAAACGCATGGGCCGCCAGCCAACGGTATGAGGCGTTTTGCATGCTCTACGTCGCGCTCACCCGCTCGAAACGTGGGCTTTACGTCCTGCTCGAACCACCGTCCGCCTCACAGGACGCCGACAAACCCTCGCTCGCCAACTGGCTGGCCACGTCGATTTCCTCATCCGGCGAACCCGGCATCGTCTATCAATCCGGATCGCCGGACTGGGTGGAAACCCTGCCCTGCGAGCCACGTTCGAAGGAGCGAGCGGCGCTTCCCGTGCTCGGCACAGGCGTCGCCCGCCGCGAAAGGATCACGCCGAGCGGCATCAAGAAAAAACAGGCTGCCGCGGTGGTGCATTCCACCGGCGGGATGGAGTTCGGCAGCCAGGTGCACGCCGCTTTCGAGAGGGTCGGCTGGATCGATGAAACGCCGCCCACACTGCCGGATGATGAGGCGGGTGCCTTGGTCGCCAGCTTGATCCAGATGAAGAACCTCCGCCCGCTGTTCGAGCGCAGAGGACTGCGGATCGAGCTCTACCGCGAGCAACCGGTGGATGCAGTGCTCGATGGCAAATGGCTCAGTGGGGTGATCGATCGTCTCCACCTCCATCGTGACGAGTCCGGCGTGGTCACCCGCGTCGAAGTGATCGATTTCAAAACCGATGCGCTCGATGACCTCGCCGACCTGGTCGAACGGTACTCGGGTCAGATGGACTCCTACCGCCAGGTGATGGAAAGGGCATATCCGGAGGCGAAAGTGGAGTGCGTCCTTCTTTCCACGCGCGGTCGCGATCGGGTGGTGATTTGAATCCCGCCGGGCGGATTCTCCGCGTTTTCTGGCAAATTCGTATCCTATCAACGGATCGGATTGCCAAATTCGGGCCCGGGCCCTTGAATTCAAACGCCATGAATCAACTAAAAGAAACTACGCACCTCCCCTTACAAAAATGGATCAATGAGATGGCCGCTCTCTGCACTCCTGAGTCGGTCGAGTGGTGCGAAGGCTCCCGCGAAGAATGGGACCGCCTGTCCACCCTGATGGTGGAAAAGGGAACCTTCACCCGCCTCAACCCCGCCATCCGTCCGAATTCCTTCCTCGCCCGCTCGACTCCGTCGGACGTCGCCCGAGTCGAAGACCGGACCTATATTTGCTCGAAACGCCCCGACCAGGCCGGACCCACCAACCACTGGGCCGACCCCGTCGAAATGCGCGCGAAACTGACGGAAAAATTCACCGGCTCCATGAAGGGACGGACGATGTATGTGATCCCGTTCTGCATGGGCCCGCTCGATTCGCCACTTGCCAAGATCGGCGTGGAAATCACCGACAGTCCTTACGTGGTGCTCAGCATGAAAATCATGTGCCACATGGGTGCCGAAGTCCTCAAGCGCCTCGAGGATGAAGCCTCCGGAGTGACTCCGAAAAAACGGGATGGCCACGGCCACTACATTCCCTGCCTGCACTCCGTCGGCGCGCCGCTGGAACCCGGCCAGGCCGACACCACCTGGCCCTGCAACGATGACAAGTACATCGTCCATTTCCCCGAGACCCGCGAGATCATGTCGTATGGTTCCGGTTACGGCGGCAATGCCTTGTTAGGAAAAAAGTGCCTCGCGCTGCGCATCGCCTCCAACATCGCCCACGAGCACCAGTGGATGGCAGAGCACATGCTCATCGTCGGCATCCACGCGCCCGACGGCACCAAGACCTATCTGACCGCCGCCTTCCCGTCCGCCTGCGGCAAGACGAATCTGGCGATGCTCATCCCGCCGAAAGCTTATGTGGACGCCGGCTGGAAGACCTCCATCGTCGGCGACGACATCGCCTGGCTGTGGCCGCACGAGGATGGCAAGCTGCACGCGATCAATCCGGAAACCGGCTTCTTCGGCGTCGCCCCCGGCACCGCTTACGACACCAATCCGATCGCGATGGACTCGATGAAGGAAAACACCATCTTCACCAACGTCGCTCTAACTGACGATGGCGATGTCTGGTGGGAAGGCATGACCAAGGAAAAGCCGGCGCACCTCATCGACTGGACCGGCAAGGACTGGACGCCGGATTGCGGCCGCACCGCCGCCCATGCGAACGCCCGCTTTGCCGCGCCCGCCGTGCAGTGCCCGACGATCGATCCCGAGTGGCAGAATCCGGAAGGCGTGCCCATCGACGGCATCGTTTTCGGCGGCCGCCGGCCGACCACCATGCCGCTCGTCTATCAGGCATTCAACTGGAGCCACGGCGTTTACGTCGGAGCCACCATGGGCTCGGAAATGACCGCCGCCGCCGCGGGCACCATCGGAAAAGTCCGCCGCGATCCGATGGCGATGCTGCCGTTCTGCGGTTACAACATGGGAGCCTATTTCGCACACTGGCTGGAAATGCGCCGCTATCTCACGAACCTGCCGCGCTTCTTCCACGTGAACTGGTTCCGCAAGGACGACGACGGCTCCTTCCTGTGGCCTGGCTACGGCGAGAACATGCGCGTCCTCGAGTGGATCTTCAAACGCTGCAACGGCGCCGCCGCGGGCTATGAAACGCAGATCGGCTGGACCCCGGCGTTTGAGGATTTCAACATCGAAGGACTCGAAGGCTTCACCAAGGAAAGCTACGACAAGTGCATGGCCTTCAACCGCGCCGAATGGAAAACCGAACTCGTCAGCCAGGGAGAGCTCTTCATCGACCTCTACGACCACCTTCCCAAGGAACTGATCTTCCAGCGCGAGCTGCTAGCGGCCCGGCTTTCCTGATTCGTCAGGAGCCACGACACTGTTGTCCTGGACGAGAATGGAAGGTCCATGATGGGCGCTCAAGCGCTTCTCATGGGCCTGCCATGCTTCAGGACCACAGGGAGTGGATCGCCCCCCGAACACGGGAATCCGAAAATTCGTCTTGAAAACCGGGCGGTTGTTGCCTTCCTTGCGGTCGATCTAGACCCGGGATCCCGAAGTGGTTCTTCCCGGGGCAGAGTCCGCGAGGAACCTCATGATTTCCAAAACCCTCCATCTTGACCCAGCGCTTGCCACAGGCATGACCGAGGTGGATCGTGCGAAAATCACCCGGTTTACCGACTATTTCGCGGAGCTGCGGCCTGCGTTGTCGGCGTTCCTGGTGACCAGGACCGGAGGAGACCCGAGCGCGGCGGGGGATTGCCTGCAGGAAGTGGCGGTGATCCTTTGGAAGAAACACGGCCAGGACTGGAGCGCGGAAGATTTCCGGCGTTACGCCTTCCGCTGCGCGGACATCGAGGCACGTTCGTATCGCCGCAAATGCCACCGCCTCGGCAAGCGCATCGTCTATCTGGCACCGGACGTCGTCCAGGCTCTGGGAAATGAAACCCAGGAACAAATCGCCGCCGATCCGGTTCCCAGCCGCCGCCGGTTGGATGCGTTGCAACTCTGTCTGGACGGGCTCGATCCCATGCAACGCGAACTGCTCGACGCCCGATATGAAAAAGACGGGGCGGGTAAAAGCGTTGCCGACATCGCCGGGGAGCGGGGTTGCAAAATGGAGGCCCTCTACAAGCGGCTGGAGCGCATCCGGACCTCCCTTCAGAGTTGCATCGTTAAACGACTCAAGGAATTACGCACGTGAGTATCATTCCCTCAGAACAGCCGCCGGAGGGTGGTGAATTGATCGAGCTGGTGGACCGCTACCTCGACCAGCGGCTCGATGAAACGGACGGCAAGCGTCTGGAGGCGATGCTGCGGGACGATCCGGGTGCCAGGCAGTATTGCGCCGAGCGGATCCGGCTACACACGGAGCTCCATTCCCTGGCACGCCCGCTTCGAATCGAAATCCATGAGGATCGAAATCTCGTCATCGAGCAGGCGGGCGGTGTCTCCACGGTGACCGCCCGTCATTCTAACCGGGTCAGCGTGGCCCCATCCCTGGGGCGCGGCGAGGCTCCCGCAAAAAGCCGGCGCGCCGGCTGGTGGCTCGCCGCACTGGCGCTGGCGGCACTGGTCCCGACCGCGTGGTGGGTTCATTTAAGCCGCCAGGAGACCGCGCGGCAACAGTCTCCGGCTCTATCCATCGCCAAGTTGGAAAATGCCTCGTTCGAAGCGGAAACACTCAAAGAAGGTGAAATCCGCAATTCCGTGGTCGGCTGGGAAACCAGCACGAACAAGCGGCAGACCTCGGTGGTCAATCCGGGCAAAAGCCTCAGTGGCGGGCGGCATCTGCCGGAGGCGGAAGCCACACTCAGCAGCCAACAGGTGCTGAGCCTCACGATCGACCGCAGTGGCGAAGCGGGCTGGGTCCGGCAACGCGTCTACGCGGAAACGGCGATGGGCGCGAAACGGTTGCAACTCGCCGACATCGACGGCCGCACCATCCAGGTGGAAATGACTCTGATCCGTCCCGCGGTCGAAGGCACGGCTTTCGCGCAAAACGATGTGTTTCTCTTCGCAGGCATCCAGGAGGAACTGCGCCCTGGGAGAAAAGCCGCGATCTATCGGATCAACACGGGATCCAAAGGCTGGTCGCAAGCCGACCGCAATCTCGCATTGGCAAACGACCAGAGGGTGAAAATCACCTTTGATCTGAAAGTCAAAGTCGGGGAAATGCGCGGAGACGCGTTTTTCGTGGTGGGAGTCGCCCGCGACTCGCCGCCCGGTGGGGAGATCTATGTCGATGAGGTTTCTTTGAAACTGTTGGACAAATGATCTCGCGTTCTGTCGCTGTTCTGCCCCATGAAACGCCGTGTCGATGGCAAGCGCGCCCGAGTGGGTGGCGGCACCCGCTAACAGCATGTGGATCGGGACCATGCACACCGCCATCGGCGTGCGGGTCAGACGTTTGAACCGCAGCTCGAGAAATTCGGGAATGGTAAAGATGCCGGTGCGCAGCAAGTCCTTGAACCGTTTCCGGAATCGACTCTGCTTGCCACTACACGAATCCAGCGATGACCAAAGCAAACACAGCCAAGTTCGAACTGGTTCCCAAATGCGGTCGAGAGTCGTTCCGTGTCCGCGAGTTCGCGCTTCCGGAGTTTGCCAGCCCTTGGCATTTTCATCCGGAGATCGAGCTGACCTTCATTGAAAACGGCACCGGAAAACGCTTTGTCGGTGACAGCATCGCCCCGTTCGGACCGGGCGATCTCGTGCTGATCGGGGAGGACCTGCCGCACGCTTGGCGGAATGACGTGCCGGCCAAGATCCGGGCGGATTATGCGCAATCGATCGTCGTTCATTTCACCGCGGAGTCCTTCGGGGCGGGATTTCTGGACTGCGCGGAGCTTCAACCGGTGCGCAAGCTTCTGGCACGCGCCCGCCGTGGGATCGGGTTTGGTTCCCAAACCTCGGCTGCGGCGCGGCCCCTCCTGATGGGGCTGAAAGACCTGTCCGGCCTGCCACGGCTGATCCGGCTGCTGGAACTGTTCCAACTTCTGGCAAGCGACGGAAGCTCCAGATCATTGTCGAGCACAGGTTTCTCGCCACAGCTTGACCCCCTCGCAGGAGAACGCGTCAACTCGGCGCATCAATATGTCTTTCGGAACTTCACCGGGCACATCGATCATGAGGAAATGGCGCGCGACGCCGGCATGAGCGCGTCCGCCTTCAGCCGATATTTCAAACGCATGACCGGCCGGACCGTCTCGGAGTTTGTCAACGAGGTGCGCATCGGCCACGCGCGCCGGTTACTCATCGAGACCGACCGGACGATTTCCGAGGTGGCCTTCGCCAGCGGCTTTGAAAGCCTCTCGAACTTCAACCGCCGCTTCCGAGACATCTCAGGTATCAGCCCGCGCGAATACCGCCGGCGGCATCCGGGCGGTTGAGTGCCGGACCGCGCAATGAAGTGTCTGTTTTCGACGTTCGAGGCCTAGCTTGTAAATCCAGCAGGCGCTAGGATGGGCGTTTACTTCAAATCCATCCATGAGCCATTACGACGATCCGTTTCAAGAAGCCCGCGCGAAATGCCCGATCCACGTCGGCACCTTCCAAGGCGAGAAAGTCCCCATGATCCTGCGTCTCAAGGATGTCCGGGAGGCGGCGAAAGACACCGCTAAATACAGCTCGGACGCGCCGCGCCGCGTGCCGATCCCGCCGGAGGAGGATGTCAGGACCGTGCGCCAGTATCCGCTCGAAGTCGATCCGCCGGCGCATGAGGAGTATCGCAAAATCGTGGAGCCGTTTTTCCTGCGCCCGAAGCAGCCGGAGGTGCTCGCGAAGATCCATGGCTTGATCGAATCGCTCCTAACCACTGCGCTGGAATCCGGATCCATCGACGCGGTGAAGGACTTTGCCATTCCGCTGCAATCCCGCGCCCTGACCTATCTGCTCAATGTGCCGGAGAAAGAAGCGGAGCTGTGGATCAGCTGGGGAATCCATGTGTTCAAGGACGGCGACGGGAAATCCAAAGGGCCATTCATGGAAAAATACTGCCAGCAGATGTTCGAAGCCGCCGCTGCGAATCCGGGCGACGATTTTTTCTCGGCACTCAATCAAGAGGAATTCCGAGGCCGCCCGCTCACCATGGAGGAGAAGCTCGGTTATGCGAACATCGCCTTCGCCGGAGGCCGCGACACGATCATCCACACCGCCACCCGCATCATTTCCTACTTCGCGGAGAACCCAGAGGCCTTGGAGTGGATTCGCGAAAACCCGGACCGGATCAACCTGGCGTCCGAGGAATTCTTCCGCGTGTTTATTCCGCTCACCCACATCGGCCGGGTCTGCCCGGTGAAGACAGATGTGCATGGATTCGAAGTGCCGCCAAATGGCCGGGTCTCGCTGTGCTGGTCGTCCGCCAACCGCGATCCCGAAGTTTTCGACGAACCGAACAAAGTGCGCCTCGACCGCAGGCCGAACCCGCACGTGGCCTTCGGCTTCGGCCCACACCTCTGCCTCGGCGCGCACCATGCGCGGGCCATCATGCGCGGGCTCATCCGGGCCTTGGCGGAACGCGTTTCCAATATCGAGATTCTCGAATCCGTCGAACTCATTGAAAAAGAGCCCGACTACACCCGCAAGATCGGCTATGAGCGGCTGCGGGCGAGACTCTCCAAATGTTGAAACAAACCTCCGCGTGCTGCGCAATCAGATCGAGGACCGGTGACGGGTGAGGCGGTGGGTCGAGGTGAATTTCCCGAAAATGAGGGTCAGATTTCCCTCCGGCGAGCCGTGTGTTCAGGTGGCAATGAAAAACCCAGGCTACTCCAACCCGCCAACCCTCGTTAAATGACGGAGTGCTCGATCAAACGGATCCTGAACCCGGGAGTCATCGTCCTCCGGCGGTTTTTGCCCGTGCTCGCCGCCTTCCTGCTCGGTTCCTTCGCCCAGGCGGATGAATACGACACCCTGCGTCTCAAGTGGTTCGATACGCTGGTGGGAACCGGATACGACACCCAGGATCCGGTCGTCATTTCGAAGCTCAACAGCATCGCGAGTTCTGCGAACTCGAACTGGTCGAGCATGGACAAGTCGCCGGCCCGCACGTTTCTCTGGAGCGATCTGGCGAGCACCACGGTTTCAGCCCACATCACCGACAACTACAACCGGCTGCGCGCGATGGCCATTGCCTACGCGACACCCGGGTGCTCACTGGCCGGGAACGCAACGCTGCTCGCGGATACCGTCGCGGGACTCGATTGGATGCATGCCAATCGTTACAACCCAACCAAGTCGATTTACAGCAATTGGTGGGATTTCGAGATCGGCTCTCCCTACCGGCTGATGGACATTGTCGTCATGCTCCACGATCAACTCACTCCCACTCAGCGCGCGAATTATACAGATGCCGTGAACAAATTCACGCCATCCGCAATGACACCCGCGCCGGGCGGGACCACTGGCAGCTTCACGGGCGCGAACCGCATGTCGAAGATCCGCGTGGTCGCGGTGCTGGGCACGGTGATCAAGGATAGCTCGAAGCTCGTCAACGCGCGTGATGCCTTCAGCAATCTCTTCGAATATGTCACAAGCGGCGATGGTTTCTACGAGGATGGTTCGTTCATCCAGCACATCGATTTCCCCTACACCGCGGGCTATGGCCAAGGCCTGATCTCGACCATCGCGCCGGTATTCTCGCTGCTCTCCGGCTCCACCTGGGCGGTTACGGACCCGGCTCAGGCAAACATGTACCGGTGGGTTCATGATTCGTTCGAACCCATCATCTACCGCGGTGCCGCGTGGGACTTGGTGCGCGGGCGCTTTGTCTCGGCACCCAATTCCTCGCCTCAAAGCGTCGGGCATGAGATCATGGATTCCATCCTCGAGATGACACAGTTCGCTCCTCCGGCCGATGCCGTGCGCATGAAGAGCATGCTGAAGGAATGGGTGCTGAGCGACACCGCGCGCGACTTTGTGGCGCAGCGCCCGCTTGCCACCCTGGCCCTGGCCAGAGAACTGGTCGCGGACCCGGGCGTGGTCCGCCGCGGCGAACTCATCGGCCACTACTCGTTTCCCGCGATGGACCGCGGGGTTCATCTCGGCAAGGGTTTTGGCTTTGGTCTGTCAATGTGCTCCACGCGCATCGCAAACTTCGAATCCATCAATGATAACAATTTGCGCGGCTGGTTCACGGGAGACGGCATGACCATGCTCTACAATGCGGACCTCACCGCCTTCACGGATGCCTATGCCCCAACGGTCGATGCCTATCACCTGCCGGGTGTTACTGCCGATGTGACGCACAACAAACTGCCGCACACTTCCAGCTCCATCGGCGTGCGGGCACAGGGCCAGGACACGCGCTCGCCTCACAGCTGGGTCGGCGGAGCCAAGCTCGACAACTACGGCGCGACAGGCATGCAGTTCAAGGGGGTGGGGGTCACGCTGACAGGGAAAAAGTCGTGGTTCATGTTTGACGACGAGGTGGTCTGTCTCGGCGCGGGCATCACCAGCACGGACAGCCGCCCGATCGAGACCACGGTGGAAAACCGGAAACTCAACAACGCGGGCAACAATGCTTTCACCGTCAACGGTGCCACCAAGCCAAACACGCCGGGTTGGTCTGAGACATTGAGCAGTGTGAACTGGGCGCATCTGGCAGGCATCGCGTCGGCGGGGGACATCGGTTACTATTTCCCGCAGGCCGCCTCGCTCTCCGCCGTCCGTGAGGCGCGCACCGGAACCTGGGCGGAGGTCGATGCCGGAAGTTCCACTTCGCCCATCACGCGGAACTACCTGCGCATGGGATTCGAGTACGGCAACAATCCCACCAACGCCACCTATCAATATGTCCTTTTGCCGGGCCGCACTGCGGCGCGAGTCGCTCACTACGCCGCGCAACCGCAAATCACCGTTCTAACAACAACGCCAACGTGCAGGCCGTGAGGGAAAACACGCTCGGCACCACCGCCGCGAACTTCTGGACGGACAACACCTTCACTTATGGAGGCATCACCTCGAATAAAAAGGCCAGCGTGATCGTGCGCGACGACGGGACTTTCATCGATGTGGCCGTGAGCGATCCGACACAAGCGAACACCGGCAGCATCACCATCCAGCTTGCTAACAGCGCCACCGCGGTGGCCAGCGCGGACGCGGAAATCACCGTCACGCAGACCAATCCCGGCATCGCCATGACGGTAAACGTGAACGGCGCGCGCGGCAAAACGCTCCGCGCCCGGTTTTTTCTCGGTACGGCGGAAACGGTGAATTTGGAACCCGTGGCGGATACCTATGGATATGACGGCGCAGCCGGTGTGGATACGAACTACGGCACTGAAAACAGGGTGATCGTCAAAAAAGCCAACACCGGTTTCAACCGCGAGTCCTATCTACGCTTCGATGTTCCGGCATGGAATGGCGCTCTGCTGGGAGCATCCCTCAAGCTGATGCCAATCAACGCAGCCGTCCCCGGGGTGAATGGTGTTTCGTTAGTGAGTGACAACACGTGGATCGAATCCGGTGCGGGCGGCCTTACTTGGAACAACAGGCCCGTTTCCTCCGCCACGCTGCTCTCGACCTGGACTCCGGCACTCGATGTGCCGGTGAATGCCGATGTGAGTGGCGCCGTCACTGGCAGCGGCCCCGTCTCATTTCACGTCCGTGCCATCACGGAGACGAGCAACGGCATTGTCTATTATGGCTCCCGTGAGAACACGACCGTCGCCAATCGTCCTCAACTCATGCTCACCCTCGGGCATACGCCGCCCGAAGTTTCCATCACCTATCCTTCCGACGGGGATGTCATCACCAACGGCGGGACGATCACGATCACAGCCGACGCGGCACCAACCGATGGCGCCGTGACCGGTGTCAGTTTCTATGATGGAGCGACGCTCCTCGGCACGGATCCAACCGCTCCTTACTCGATCACCACCACGCTCCCGGGCGGGCCCCGCAGCCTAACGGCCGTTGCAGCCGACAGCAACGGTCTGACGAAAACCAGTCTTGCTCATGACGTCGAAGTGGCCTTTCCGCCATCCACCACGGCAGGAAATGTGAGCACGCTGCGCAACACGGTGATCGACGTGGACCTGCGCACACTGGCCAGTGATGTCGAGACACCGGATGCGGGGCTTCGTTTCGCGCTCGGCACCGCGACGAATGGCAGCGTGACCCTGCTGGCGGACAGACACACCGCGCGTTTCACACCGGTGGCGGATTACAGCGGTCCGGCCAGCTTTGACTACACGGTCACCGATGCCACCAGCGATGATCGCACGGTTTTCAACTATGATTTCCAGGCATCGGACGCCACCGATGTCTCGGGTCGTGGCCGCGACGGCACGATCCATCTACAAGGCACGGGAACCGCGACTTTTACCGCCGACCTGCCGGCCGCACTCGCGCCCAATCACACGCAGAGCCTGCGCCTCACCGAGAATGGCTCCGCCGGTGCCGCACGGGTGGAGAGGGTGATGGCCGCAGAAGACCTCAATGTCGTCGATGATGACTGGACCATCACCGGATGGTTCAAACGCGGCACGGAGACCAACATGGACGTCATTCTCCAGATTGGCGAATCCGGCGGATTCAATCCCAACGCCTTCACACTCGCCTATTACGCCACATCAAGCACGCTGGAACTTCGCAACTACAACGTGAACACGCTGGACATCAGTATCAGCAAGACGAACGTGGCCGCAGCCCAGTGGCATCACTATGCGATCCTTCGCGAAGGCGGCACGATCAGCTTTTACCTTAACGGCATGCTAGTTGGCAGTGACAGCTCCTTCGGGTTCAGCTTCACACCTTCCACGGCGATCAAGTTCGGCGCCCCTTCTAGCACGGGCGCCCTTGAACGATGGTTCAACGGATCGCTCGCGGATCTCGCGGTTTTCAAAGGAGCCCTCAACGGCGGTGAAGTCGCCGGTCTCAGCACCCATCCCGCAGCCTACCTCGCCGGACAAACCGCATCCAACACGGTCGCCGTCAACGTGTCGGGCGCGTTGGATGCATGGCGTTTCGCACAGTTTGGAACGACCGGCAACACGGGCGAGGCCGCAAATGACGCGGATTGGGATTACGACGGCAACTCGAACTTCATGGAGTTCGCCATCGGGACAAATCCCAAGTCTTCGACAAGCTCTCATATTCACCTTGGGAAGGCCGGACCAGTGCTCGAGTTCAACTATCAGCGGAGCGTCGGGGCCATGGACGAGGTCGGCTACATCGTCGAGTGGAGCGACAGTCTCGGGCCGCCATGGGACGATCAGGGGGTTGTCGAGACGATCGTTGCCGACAACGGCGTTATTCAGAATGTCAAAGCCAGCCTGCCCGCGGGGAGCGCAGGCAGGAGGTTCATCCGCCTGCGCGTCGTGCAAGGATTGTGATACTTCCATGTCGTGACAAGGTAACAGCCAGAAAAGCACGCGCGGAAAGGAAGCGCATTACAAATTCTACAATTCCATGATCCAGCGTCTGTTCCTCGTTCTTTCCACCTCGGTTGTGTTTTCGTGGTGCTCCGCTTCCGCCGCACGCCCTAACATCGTCATGATCCTCATCGACGACATGGGATGGGGGGACTTTTCCTGCTTCGGCAACAAGGACGCCAAGACCCCGAACATCGACCGCATCGCCGCCGAGGGCCTGCGTTTCGAGCAGTTTTATACAGCCTCGCCGATCTGTTCGCCATCGCGCGTCGGCCTCTCCACCGGCCAGTATCCCCAGCGCTGGCGCATCACCTCCTACCTCAACAACCGCGCCGAAAACACCGCGCGCGGAATGGCCCAGTGGCTCGATCCAAAGGCCCCGATGCTGGCGCGGATGTCGCACGACGCCGGCTATGCCACCGGCCATTTCGGCAAGTGGCACATGGGCGGCCAGCGCGACGTGGACGATGCGCCGCCGATCTCGGCCTACGGTTTCGACACCTCGCTAACAAACTTCGAGGGCATGGGTCCCAAGCTTCTTCCGCTCACGCTCAAGCCCGGCGATGTAGAGCCAGGGCGCATCTGGGCCGATGCCGAGCGGCTCGGCCAGCCGGTCACCTGGATGCAACGCTCCCTGATCACCACCGGCTTCACCGACGCCGCACTGGCATTCATCGACACTTCGGTGCGCGCGGAGAAACCGTTTTTCGTAAACCTCTGGCCGGATGACGTGCACAGCCCGTTCTGGCCGCCGGTCGATCAATGGCGCGACGGGAAGCGCGGACTCTACCAATCGGTCCTTGAGTCCATGGATCATCAGTTAGGAAAACTGTTCGAGCGCATCCGCACCGATCCCGCACTGCGTGACAACACCTTGGTTCTCATCTGCTCCGACAACGGCCCCGAAGTCGGTGCCGGTTCGGCCGGCCCATTCCGCGGCAGCAAAGGCATGCTCTACGAAGGCGGCATCCGCTCGCCGCTCGTCGTCTGGGGACCGGGCTTCACCGCGGCGAAAAATGCCGGTACCGCCAACCGCACGTCGCATTTCGCCACGATCGACGTCGCGCCCACGCTTCTGGAGATCGCAGGAGTTTCCGCTCCGCCGGGCACCGACTTCGACGGAGTTTCCATGCGCGAAACACTCCTGGGTCGTTCCGAAGCCTCGCGCGACCGACCCCTCTTTTTCCGGCGTCCACCCGACCGGGCCTCATTCTCCGGCGACGACAAACTCCCGGATCTCGCAGTACGCGACGGTCGTTGGAAACTCCTCTGCACCTACGACGGCGCCTCTCCCCAGCTCTACGATCTCGCCCTCGATCCCTCGGAGAAAAGAAACCTCGCTGAATTACACCCTGCCGAGACCGCCGGACTAACAGCTTCCACTGTCGCATGGCATCGCTCGATTCCGGCAGACAATGGCGCCACGTATCTCCCACCGGCGAAGAAAAAATAACCGGCGGTGCGCCCCCGCGGCGAGATGCGGCGGGAGGGGCCGCGTCGCGCTGGAATTTTTTTCAAGAAGATTGGTCAGCTTTCTCCCGCAGCCGCCGTGTCTTCATGCAGACAACACCGGGGATCTCGGAATTGTCAAATCCATGAAAACCCACCGATTCCCCCACTTTGCCGCATCTATCAGCCACGAATCCGGGAGCGAGTCAGCTTTCGCTTCCGGCAAGCCGTGAGCTAACAAAAACCAAAGGCGATCCGTCAAACGATGAAAAAACCAGCATTTCTCCCGCTTCTCAACTCCATCACAGCGGGTCTCATCCTGCTTTTGCAGGCGAGCCACGCCCAGCCCACCTCGTCGCTCGTCTTTCCGGGTGCCGATGGCAGGTTGCAATACAGCCTGTATGCCAACGAATCCCAGACTTCGGTTGCAAACCGCATGATCGACTTCTCGACCGCTGGCTACATGGGGGGCGGGGTTGCGATTCCATGGGTTCCCGTGGTCAAGACACTTAACCCGGACCCGCTCGGTGGGGATGACCGTGCCCGGATCCAGGCCGCGATCAACGAGATCGCCGCGATGCCGCTCTCGTCGGCCGGATTCCGCGGAACCCTGCTCCTCACGGCCGGAGCATACCGCGTTTCTGACCGGGTCAATATCAGTTCCAGTGGTATCGTCATTCGTGGGGAAGGTCAGGGGTCGACCGGCACCGTGGTGACGTTCACCTCAACAAGCATTTACGGCGTCGATCCCTACGCATTGTTGTTCTACTTCAGGGGCACCTCCGGATGGACGAAGGTCGCAGGCACCGAGACCCCCATCACGAATGCCGTCGTGCCCGCTGGCACATTCACGATGACCCTCGGCTCCACGGCGGGACTCAGCGTTGGATCCCGCATCATCGTCCACCGGACCCCCAATCAGGCTTGGATTGATTGGCTTAAAATGAAGGCAAGTTTCTGGGCTCCGGACCCAGACGCCGTTGACTGGCTTCCGCAGGACTACGATGTCGAGGCACCCAGAACCATCACCGCCATCAATGGCAACACCATCACGCTTGACGCCCCGATCACGCAAGCCATCGAGACTCAATACGGCGGTGGCGAGGTTTATCGCTACACCTTCAGTGGTGCGGTCCGCCAATCGGGCATCGAGCGTATTCGCCTCGAATCAACGTTTACCAGCCCAACGGACGAAAACCACGGGTGGGAAGCCGTTCGGTTCTATCAGGCTGAGGACTGCTGGGCGCGGCAGGTGACGGCGAGATACTTTGCATTCGGCTGCGTGAATGCCTGGGTCCATTCAAAAAACATCACTGTGGAGGATTGTGCGATGCTTGATCCGGTTTCACAGGTCACGGGAGGACGTCGTTACTCCTTCAATACCGACAGGTCTTCCGCCATCCTTTTCCAGCGCAACTACACCCGGAATGGCCGCCACGACTACGTCACCTCGGCCCGCACGCTCGGACCCACGGCCTTTGTGGATTCACTTGCCGTCACTCCGAGTACCGATACCGGACCGCACCAGCGGTACGCGGAAGGCCTCCTGTTTGACAACATCAAGGGAGGTGAAATCGCCGTCCAGAACCGCGGTTCCTCGGGCTCGGGGCACGGTTGGTCAGGCGCACAGGTCGTCCTCTGGAATTGCGAAGGCACCCTGCTCCGCTGTGATGCTCCCAAGGGGGCGATGAACTTCGCGCTTGGCTGCAAGGGAACCAAAACCCAGGGCAATCCATGGACGATCGGAAACGAGCCATTCGGCATCTGGGAATCGTTGAACACACCCATCACCCCGCGCAGCCTTTACTACAAGCAACTCGACGACCGCCTCGGCACCGCGGCCGTGCTCAACGTCACGTCCCAGAGCCAGCGCAATGGAGCGATTTTCACCGAACTGTCTTCCTGGCAGGGAAATGGCGCCCCTCCCGGAGCGCCTTCCTGGCAGCCGGTTCAGGTAGAAGTCCTTGCGGAAGAATCCACGCCCGCAGGAGTAGGCCACAATCTCTACGCCGCCATCCATCAGCCTTTGCCCTCCAACTATCCGATGACCGCAGGCTGGACACAAGTCAGCGGCCCAGCTTCGGCGGTATTCGCCAACGCGTCCGCAGCGTCCACCACGGTGGCCTTTCCGGTGGCGGGGACCTATGTCCTCCGGTTTTCCGCCTCGCAGACCGACGGCGTTTCCGCGATCACCTATAGCGACTCGGACACGGTAACGATCAATGCCGATGCCTCTCTATCCGGACTTGCCGTCACATGGGACGCAGGTGGTGGAGACAGCAACTGGTCCACCCTCCTGAACTGGAGCGACGACGCTTCACCCACTGGCGATTTCGTGACCTTCAATACCGCCGGACTCCTCGCAAGCGGCACCACCAACACCGTGGACGCCAGCCAATCCATCGCCTCACTCAGTTATAACTTTGAGAGTTCTTCTACCCAGCACACCACAGACATCGCCGCCGGCCAGACACTGGATGTGGCCGGAAATTTCCTCCTCGCTGGCAGCACCACCGCGGCGACACCGACAAATGTGACCCTCACCGGCAGCACGGGAGCACTCACCGTGGGTGGCACCTCGTTCCAAGTCGGCCAAACAACACCGACCGCCGGCAGCACGTCCAACCTGCTCGACATGAGCGGTCTGGGTAGCTTGACCGCGAATTTGGGCAGTGGCGGAACATTCCGCGTCGGCCCCAATACGAACCTGACCCCCGGGGCGCTAGTGACGGCGAAGCTTGCCGTCTCCAGCAGCATCACGACGGATACAATGGGTGTGGGAGACAGATCGGGAAGAGGAGGCACACACGTCCTCAAGCTTGGTAGCGGAACGAATACCATCAACGCCAATACCCTGAATGTCGGCTCAATCGCCGGTCGTGGAAATGGCGACCTCTCCTTCGAAAGCGGCAGTGGCACACTGCAACTGCGTGCAGCCGACGGGACTTCACCTGTCACCACCTTCAACCTCGTCAACACCTCGTTCGGCACGGGCAACCTCCTCAGTGCGACTGCGGATTTTACCGGCCACAGCGTGGATGCCAAGATCAGCGCATTGAATATGGGGATCCGGACAGGAACCAGTGCTGGCTCCACCGCGACCTTCAGCTTTGATGCCGGAACGCTGGAAGTCGGCACGGCCACCATGGGCCGCAACGCGAATGGAACGAACGCGGGCACGACCAATGCCACCATCAACATCGGTGGCGGAACCGCCGGTTTCGCGGCGATCAACATGGCGACCAGCACGGCGGCCGCCGGTTCCACCACGAATGCCACCCTCAACCTCACCGGCGGCATCACCACGGTGACCCAAGACATCATCAAGATCGGCGGCACCGGCACCACCTCGGCCAAGGTCATCCTGGATGGCGGCACGCTCGACATGTCTAACAATAATATCGGCAGCGGGATCAATAACGTCGTTCTCACCCTCGCGTCCGGAGCTTTGAGAAATGTCGCGCAGGTCAATGGCGGCGGCGACCTTTCAAAAACCAGTGGCGGCAATCTGGTCCTCTCCGGGAGCAACACCTTCACCGGCGGCATGAACCTGTTCGGCGGCGAGGTGAAAATCACCGACAGCGGTAGCTTCGGCATAGGCTCGAAAAACCTGAACATTCAGGTCGGTGCCTATGTGAATCTCGACGGCACGGCGGGCGACATCGCCTTGTCCTCCGGCATCAGCATGACCACCGCCGGACTCGCCCTGCTCAATACGGTCGGAAACAATACCGTCAACGGCGATATCTCGATCATCGCGGGCAGCGCCATCACCGAGGTCACAAGTGATGGCGGTTCACTCAACCTCGCCGGAAACGTGTCCGCTGGAGTTGCATCATCCCGCAACCTCCAGCTTTCCGG
>JBGSTM010000280.1:0-7823 GCA_041736495.1 Akkermansiaceae bacterium | reverse complement strand
TCATCGAGATCTCCGAAGAATGGGAAACGGGCAAAATCTACCTCCAACCCGAAACCAAAAAACAACAACCGAACTAACCACAAAACTCTAGCAGCCCAGATCTCAATCAGAAGATTTTACAGAAAAAAATTTGCGCGGCCCCGGCCACGGTCACGATATTGACCACGACACCTCGGATAATGGCGTCTGATCGCTTGCACTTCTCACCAAATTCTATTGGCTCAACAAATGAGTGACAAGGTGTGAGCATGATCACAGTTACGAGGATGATGTTCAACAGTGTCTTCATTCTTTGGCTAACGTCTAGGCCATACGCGGCGAAGTGGGAAGCCCGAATTCAAACAGGCGCGTTACCCGCCGTCGTATGTGCGTCTTCGCCGTGTTCTCTTAAAAGTCTAGCAGACCTGGCATTATTCCAGACCTATCTAAAAGCCAGATTATTGGGATGAAGTTGAATATCAACCCCATCCAAGAAAATAAAATCAGCTTTTCTCTTCGGAGTAGCCCAACTACCGCCAAAACGAATCCGCATAATACCGAAGCTGCAACAGAGAATCCCAAAATGATCAGGGCATTCCAGTTATCTCCGCTGGATGGAGGAGCATTAAGTACCGCCAGCCAGCCGCAAGCGATGCGAAGAATTGGAACGCCTAATGACATACCTCCAAATATCGGCCTTCGAACGTTAGCTGCGTTCACGTGTTCCATACTCTTTCTTTATTTATCTGGCGAACAGCCTTATTGAACAGCACGCCGTATTTGTCCTGCAAATTCAGCGTGCTGCAGAAGCAGGACAAATGCGGCATGAATGGTTACTGTTCCGGAAATTCGATTTACCACTTGGTTTCTCGGGACGGGTTGGAGTTTGTTGAGGTGGGTGGTGGATGTCACAGCTCCAGCTTGGCGAGCAGGCCGGGCTTTTTGAGAATGGCCACGCGGACGGTGCCTTTGAGCTTCGTCAGGCTGTTGGAAAGCCGGGGGCAGCCAAGCTGGAAATGCGGAGCGGAGGGTGACGAACCGCAAGTGGAGTCACATCAACGAGATCATCAGCGCTTGCCCAAACATGCCTGTCGGCAGGACCACCCGGCGATGCGGATCAACGCGCCAGCCCCTTGACGATGGCCTCCACGTTGTGGCGGACCATCCCCACATATCCCAAGCCACCGGTCCCGTCCGCGATTAACGGATCGCCTAGCCGGATGCCGGTGTCGTTGGTGAGTGTCTGGAGGATTTTCGGATTCGACTCCTTTTCCGGGAAGATCGCGGCGACCTCATTCTTTTTCAATCCGGCCACCAACGCCGCCAGTTCCTTGGGATCCGGCATCTGTTCACGGTTGATTCCCTGCACGGGATGCGCGGTGAAGCTGAACTCCTTGCAGAAATAATTGAATGCCGCGTGCGCGGTGGCGAGGTGGCGCCGGTCGCGGGGGATTTTGGAAATTTCCTTTTTCGCCCACCGTTCCAGTCCGTCGAGTTCCGTCCGATAGGCATCCGCGTTCTTCCGGAAGGCTTCGGCGTTTTGTGGCGATGCCGCGACGAGGGCCTCGGTCACGATGCCGGTCGCCCGACGGAACAGATCGATGGAATGCCACCAATGTGGATCGATTTCATGTTCGTGCGCGTGATCGTGACCCTCGTGGTCGCACGCCCCTTCGATCGCCGGCAGGGTGGCCCCGACTTCGATCAGAGGAGCCCGGTTGCCGATGATGGCCTTCAACTTCGGCAGGTAACCTTCGAGACCCATGCCCGCCACCAGATAGAGTTTGGCGTCTTCTGCGCGCTTCAGGTCGTCGGGTGCCGGCTCGAAATGATGCGGATCTCCGTTAGGTCCGATCAAATCGATGATTTCCACCTGTTCGCCGCCGATTTGCTTGGCGAGGTCACCGAGCAGGGGATGTAGGACGGCGACTTTCAACTCCGCGGCGGAGAGAGGAAGCAGCGCGAGAAGAGCGGCGATGAGAACTCGGCAAATCATGGTTGGAAAATCACGCAGGCTCCCCAATTTTGCAAGTCATTTGCGTTTGTTTGAGAAGATTTCAGTCCGCCATGGCCGGTGCTCAGGGGCGGTTGGGCGTTTCCTCAGTGACGATGAGCGCGGGTTGGGTTGGTGTGCTGTTTCCCAGACCCGGAATCACCCGGCGGACGAGTTTTACCAGGCCCGAGTCCGCGGCATCGACTTCCTGCTCGCCCTGGCGCAGCGCCTGCTCCCAGGCCGGGGCGAAGCCGGGTGCCTGTTCGCGCATCCGGCGGATGGCGATTTCCTGGACTTGCAAAAGCCGCTGCTCGGCGCGGCCTGGCTTCTGTTGGAGGGCGGCGCTGTTGACGCGCAGGGTTTCGTTCTGCTTGCGCAGGGTTTCCAGTTCGGCCTGAAGCGCGTCGTTGCCGCTGGCGGTGATTTTCAGCTGGGTGTTGAGGTGGTTCTGGAGGTTTTTCAGCTCCGCCTCCACGCGTTTCAACTCGCGGGCGACATTGCGGCGGGCGGTGAAGCCTGCCTTCCAGATGAATCCGGCGACGAGCAGTCCTAGCAGCAGGCCCCAGGTGAATTGGTTTTGGAGGATTTGAGTCAGGATTTCCATGGCGATGGGAGGGTTGGGGGGTCAAGGTGTGGATTTAACCGGTTTCGCCGCGGGTACGGCAGCGGCAGGGGTGACGGATGCGGCGGGTTCGCTGTCCTTCAGCGCGGCCTGGATGTCAACCGTGAGGTCGGGTGCGTCCTTGCTGAAGAGTATGAAAGGAACACCGGTATTCGTGTCGCCAGAGCTGTCAAAAACGGCGTCGAATCCGCGTTCCTTGGAGATTTTTTGGGAAACGGCTTCGATCCGGCTGAGTGAAGCCCGCATGCCGGCGACCATCTTGCGGTTGATGATCTTCTCCTGCTCCGCCTTGTAGTTTTCGAATTCCTGCTGGAGCGTTTGCGCTTCCTGGCGCTTGATTTCGTAGGTCCGGGCAAGCTTCCGGCCGGTCGCCTCGTCGGGCGGGGTGGTTTTGTCGGAAAGTTGGGCCTGCAGCGCCTGGAGCTCGCCGATGATCTTGCGGAGTTGCTCGGCCCGCTGGTCTTTCATGATCGCGGCCTGATCGTTTTTAATCTGTTGCTGGATGGCCGCCGTCGATGGCAGTGCGGTGTAGATGTCCTTGATCCGAACCACCGCAAACCGGGGAGCCGCGGAAGCCGACAGGGCGGTGGCCAGGAGAATGATCGGGATGGCTGTGAGGGAATTCATGCTCGCCCGGAACATGAAACGGCTCGCGCGGGATGTCTATACCGGATCCTCAGGGCTCGCCAATGTCTTCGTTCCAGAGTTCCGGTTTGTCAGCGATGAAATTCGTCATCATTTCGATGCACTCGGGAGAGTTGACGACCTCCAGTTCCACGCCGCGGGAGAGCAGATGGGCCTCGTCACCCATGAACGTTTGATTCTCGCCGATGACCACCTTCGGGATGCCGTAGAGCAGGATCGCGCCGCTGCACATGGGGCAGGGGGAGAGGGTGGTGTAGATGACGGATTCCTGATAAACCTTGGCGCTTTGCCGGCCGGCGTTTTCCAAGGCGTCCATCTCGCCGTGCAGCGTGGTGCTGCCCTTCTGGACACGCCGGTTGTGGCCGCGGCCGATGATTTTTCCGTTGTGAACGAGGACGCTGCCAATGGGGATTCCGCCTTCCGCGAGCCCCTGTTTCGCCTCGTCAACTGCCGCTTGCATGAATGGATCCATGCGGTTCATTATGCAGTTGGCAGGCCGCTCCCGAGATAAAATATTGGAATCGGCATGAAAATTGCCTAAGTCCCCTCCCACCCATCAAATTTATGCCCAAAGTCCGCCTTGCAGGAACCGTTCGCGGTGAAAAAGACCCCAACCGCGAAGTTCGCGCCCGCCTTCTCTACAGCCTTTTCAGCAAAGGCTGGGACATCTACAACTCCAACGGCGACCAGCGGATCTCGCTCTCCAACATCGAGCGGAAAATCATCGAGTCGGACGCGTTTGTCTTCACTCCCGGGGCCACGCTCGAGGATTTGTTCAAGGCGGTGTCCGTCTTTGTTGGCTATCAGACGCTCGACGTGAATCTCTCGGGCAAGCCGACGGTTTTGCTGAATTCCGATGGTTCCTGGGACCGGCTTTTCGCCCTGCTCAAGCACTTGAACGGGCTTGGCACGGTGAAGCAGAACCACGAGGACTACCTGCTGCTCGCCAATTCGCCCGAAGAGGTGCTTCAACTCCTGGAAATCTCGCGGCGCGACGGGATTCCAAGCGTTGGCCGTGAGAAAATCGGGACCAGCACGGTTGACTCCTTCGAGACGCCGCTTCCCGCGGATCACGAAGGCAGCGTGTGCGTGTTTTGTTCCGCCTCCATCGAGGATCCCGCCTATCTGAGCGACGGTTATGAATTCGGAAAGCAACTCGCGGAGAACCGGCTGGGCTGCGTCTCCGGTGCCGGAAGCTCGGGGATCATGGGCGAGGTCGTCCGCGGCTCGGTGGATGCCGGCGGCTGGACCGGTGGCTCGAATGTGCCGCACATCATTGAACTCGAAGGCCTTCCCGTTGGCTTGTCCAGTTTCTGGCTCAAGCCGGACATTTACACCCGCATGGAAATCATGATCCAGCATTCGGACGCGTTCGTGATTTTCCCCGGAGGATCGGGAACCGTGCAGGAAATGCTCGCGCTGATGATTTTCAAGCACCAGGGCCATCCGTCGATGACCGGCAAGCCGGTGATCATCTTCAACCGCAAGGATGCTTCGGGTCGCGCGTTTTGGACCCCGCTAATCGAACTCCTGGAAACCTGGTGTTACGACGGCGAATTCTGCGTGGTTGAAGAACTCGACGATTTGATTCCCACCGTGCAACGACTCGTGGTCGCCCCCAAAGTCGCTGTGGCGTAAATCACTCCCGACCCGTTTCTGCCGCTTGCCATCCGCAGGAATGACGCGTTAGCTGTTTTATCGTGATTGTCGGAATCCTCGTAAACCCTCACAAGACTGGCTCGCTTCCCACCCTTCACGCACTGAGGGAGTCGCTGAAATCCCGGGGTTGCATGACGATGCTCGACGAGGAAACCGCCGATCTCGCGGGAGAAACCGGTGGGACCGCAGCGAAGGAATTTTCCAATGTCGTCGACATCGCCGCAGTTCTAGGCGGAGACGGCACCATGCTGCACGCGCTCTCCCGGCTTGGGAAATTTGAAAAACCCGTGGCCGGAATCAACATCGGCACCCTCGGTTTCCTCACCAGCTGCAAGGACGACGAACTCGACGTTTTCGCCTCCGCCATCGCTGAAGGCAGATACTCCACCAGCGTCCGCACCTTGCTGGAAGCGGTGGTCCACCGCGAGGGGAAGCCCTCGGAATCCTTCACCGCCTTGAATGAAATCACCCTCGCCCGAGGCGACACCGGGCGTCTGGTTTCCCTGCGGGCGATGGTGAACGGCGAGCTTCTCAACGACTATCGGGCAGACGGACTCATCGTCGCCACCCCCACCGGCTCCACCGCCTATTCGCTTTCGGCGGGTGGACCGTTGATCGCTCCCGACGCCGCGGTTTTTGTGATCACGCCCATTTGCCCCCACAGTCTCAGCCAGCGATCGCTGGTGCTTTCCAACAACTCGATCGTCGAGCTCTCCTCCGAGGACCAGCAAAGCGGCCCGATGATTTTCACCGTCGATGGCCGCGACAGCATCCACATCGAGCCCGGCGACCGGATCGAAGTGAAAAAAGCGGATCGCTCATTCCACCTCCTCCGCCTCGAGGGTCGCACGTTCTATGGCGCACTCCGCCAGAAGCTGCACTGGCAGGGAGTCTAGCAGGGATCAGCGATCGCGAATCCGCTGTTCAACTCCCTCCAGGCCGCAGATCAATCCCTCCCGCAACGGTGCTGCCTTTTCAGCCAGTCTCCGTTGTTCCGATTCATAAATCCTCCGGCCATCCGCCGTCTCGATGCGGACCGGATCCCGTCCCCAGGCGGTTAGGTCGTATGGGCTCGCCCGCATGTCCAGATCACGCAGTTCCAGGGCCAGCTCGAAGCAATCCAACAAGAGCTCCGTGCCGATCCAAGGCATCGACTTGGCCGCCCACTTGTACAGGTCCATGTTGGCATGCACGCAGCCCGGCTGCTCCAGCGAAGTCCTGCCTTCCAGTGTCGGTTGCAGGCGGTTCATCGGGCGGGCCTCCGCAGCGAAGAACCGGAACGCGTCGTGGTGCGAGCAACAGATCGCCCGCGACTCG
Source organism: Akkermansiaceae bacterium (assembly GCA_041736495.1). Taxonomy (GTDB): domain Bacteria; phylum Verrucomicrobiota; class Verrucomicrobiia; order Verrucomicrobiales; family Akkermansiaceae; genus Luteolibacter. Next base: position 1,608 of record JBGSTM010000280.1, on the reverse strand, counting down.
ACCAGCGCGTCGATTTCCTCCTGAGGCAGCCGCAGCGGCGTCGTCTTCTCATGCCGCACTTCCTTGCCCCGGTAAACCATCGCCCACTCGTGCAGCCCGTGGCAGGCGAAATTCGGAGCCCGATCCCGGGTGGCTGATAGAAGCCCGGAAATCCACTTCAACCGCTCCCGCTCCTTCATCGACAAGCGTCCGGGATCTGCGGTTAGAAATCCGTCGGCCACCGCATGATGCCTTTCCGGAAATGGAAGGGAACCCGGATCATGCCACTCCAAACCGACCCCGCATCCCGGCTGCCAGAATTCCAACAAAGCGAACGGATACGGATAATACTGGAACAGGAAATCCTCGACCGGATGAGGTTCGCCATGATCCCGCCGCCGCCTGGCCGCCAGAGTGTGCCGTTCTGCCCGCTGCCGATGCGCCATTGAGCGCTTCCTCCACTCGTGCTCGGAAAGGGTAATCATCGAAGGGCTCGAAATCATCGCGGCGCGAGAAAAGCACGAACTTCGAACAAAGGCAAAATTTCCCTTGCGAATCCACCCGCCCGCCCCTAATCATTCCGCCCCGCGCCGCAAGGCGCATGGTTCAAATCGCGGGATGGAGCAGCCAGGTAGCTCGTCAGGCTCATAACCTGAAGGTCAGAGGTTCAAATCCTCTTCCCGCAACCAATGAAAGCCGTGGAATTCCAAGGAATTCTGCGGCTTTCGCCTTTTTTGGGGAAATCCTCCGGGACTTGTGACCCTTGCGACTGCAAGCTAAAACCGGTACGATCCGTGGACCGTCGACCCTCTTTCTCAGGCTGGAAGAATCACGATCATCCCCGATCTCGCCCCAAAAGCGTGAGTTTTCCACCTATTCACCTCGATTAACGCTCGCAACATTCGTTTGCGCGGGAGACGCACGGCCACCGTCGATCTCGGACCTCAAACCTCAATGAGGGGCAGCTTCTGCGGGCCCGGTCTCGTCCTTTGGCTTCCTGTCGGAAAACTTCTGGACGAAGACATAACAGACCGGAATCAGGAACAGCCCGATGAGGGTCGAGATGGTCATGCCGAAGACCACTCCTGTGCCCATGGTGGCGCGCGAGGCGGCGCCGGATCCGCTTGCCAACATCAGCGGCACGCAGCCGAGGATGAAGGCGAAGGACGTCATGAGAATCGGACGCAGGCGGAGTTTCGCGCCCTCGAGCGCGGCTTCGAGCGTGGGCATGCCTTCATCCCGTTTCATCTTCGCAAACTCGACGATGAGGATGGCGTTCTTCGCCGCCAATCCGATGAGCATGATGAGACCGACCTGCGCATAGACATTCATTTCGTAATTCCTGAGCAACAAGCCGATCATCGTGCCGAGGATGACCGTGGGCACTGACAGCAGCACGGCGAAAGGCAGCGACCAGCTTTCATACTGCGCGGCTAACAACAGGAACACGAAGATGATGGCCATGCCGAAAATCAGACCGGCCTGGCCTTCGGATTTCTTTTCCTGAAGCGTGAGGCCGGACCACTCGTAGCCGACGTTGGACGGCATGGTGGCCATGACTTCCTCCATCGCCTTGAGTGCCTGGGCGGAGCTGAATCCCGGCGCGGGCGCGCCCATCATCTCGGCGGA
>JBGSTM010000279.1:0-24137 GCA_041736495.1 Akkermansiaceae bacterium | reverse complement strand
GCGCCCGGTGCCTGCTCCGCCACGTGGGGCCCGGTCTCAGGCCGTGGCCAGCCCAGATAACCGGCGATCGCGCCAACGGCTCCGACTCCTCCCCATCCCAAAATGCAACGACGGGTGAACAAACTGGAGTCTGAAGCGGATGAAGGATTCATGGAAGATGCGGGGCGAAAACGCTGGGAAGGACGTAACTGAAGGGGAATCGTTTTACAATTAAAGTTCTGAGTAAATTTAACATCAAGAAACTCAAATATCTCGACTATCCGAAGCATGGTCGGTAAATCATCCGCTACGAACCCGGCTGACCGCTAGGGCGATGCGCGCAAGGGTCGGCCACTTCTCATTTTCAGAGACCATGGCCGAACCTTTCCTTTCCGAAATCCGCATCATGTCCTTCGTATTCCCACCGAAAGGCTGGGCTCTCTGCAACGGACAACTTCTGCCAATCAATCAAAACCAAGCTCTTTTCGCCCTCCTGGGAACCACTTTCGGCGGTGACGGGCGGGTGAATTTCGCGCTTCCCGACAACCGCGGCCGGAGTCCGATCCACGTGGGCAGCGGATACACGCTCGGCGAGCGGGGAGGGGAGCAGGCACACACGCTCTCCGTCGCTGAATTGCCAACGCATACCCACTCGCTCCAGGCGTCCAGCACCACCGCCTCGGTCGCGATTCCCGGAAATGTCGTGCCGGCGGCATCAGCCAATTTCGAGGCCTATCGCCCTGCCTCATCGCTGGTGCCACTGTCTTCGGGATCGGTGGCGAACGTCGGAGGGAGCCAGGCGCACCTGAACATGCAACCGTTCCTGACCCTCAGCTTCTGCATTGCGCTGCAGGGCATCTTTCCATCACCAAACTAACCACCCTCCATGGCCCAACCTTATGTCGGTGAAATCCGGATGTTTGCGGGAAATTTCGCACCTGCCGGATGGATGTTCTGCGAAGGGCAGCTACTGCCGATTTCCGAGAACGAAACCCTTTTCCAACTCATCGGCACCACCTACGGCGGCGACGGGCAGGAAACTTTCGCGCTGCCGGATCTCCGCGGTCGCCTGCCGATCCATCAGGGCAACGGATTCATCCTCGCGGAAACCGGCGGAGCCGAGGAAATCACGCTAACGGTGAACCAGATTCCAGCCCACACCCATCCGTTGCTGGCTTCAGGTGATGTTGCCAGCACGCCTAATCCGGGCAACTGCGTGTTCAGCGCTCCTTTGACCGCCACTCCCTATTTCGCCAACCCACCCGACACGGCAATGTCGCCCCAGGCGATCAGCCCCGTTGGCGGCAGTCAGCCTCATGCCAATTTCCATCCGTACCTGTGCGTCGACTTCATCATCTCGCTTTTCGGAATCTTCCCTTCACCCACCTGATCCCATGGCCGATCCCTTCGTTGCCGAAATCCGCATTTTCCCCTTCAACTTCGCTCCTAAAGGCTGGGCGTGGTGTGACGGCCAGCTTTTGCCACTCTCGCAGAACACCGCGTTGTTCTCGTTGTTAGGAACCACTTATGGAGGGAACGGCAAATCGAATTTCGCGCTGCCCGACCTGCAGGGCCGCTCGCCCATGCATCCCGGCCAAGGACCAGGCCTGTCACTTCACGATCTGGGAGAAACAGGTGGCTCCGAAACGGTAACGCTGCTGGAATCGGAAATCCCCGCCCACAGCCACACGCTGCGGGCATCCAATGATGTGGGCGAGGACCGGGTCCCGGCACCTTCCGAATCGCTGGCAAGATCCAGCGGCGGGCTTTTGTATGCGCCGCCCGCTTCGCTGGTGGCGATGGCACCGGAGTCGTTGCCTCCGGCGGGGGGAGACCAACCGCATGACAACATGATGCCCTATCTCACGTTTTACTTCAACATCGCGCTCCAGGGAGTCTTCCCCCCGCGAACCTGATAGGCAGTCCGGATTTCTGCCAGATCATCCCTTTCCACAGTCTTTCTTTTCCTTCACTCCGATGCCCAACGATTCCTTCCGGATCCGCCCGCTGACCGCTGCCTTTGCGGTGGCCCTATTCCTCCAAGGCATCGGCGCCCTGCCGGCCATCGCCGCGGATCCCGAACCGTTGATCACCGCCACCTTGGACGACGCGCTACCCGCCGCGAACAGGAAGAATCCCGGCGAATCGATCACCTACACGGCCACCGTTACGAACTCGCCCGCCTCCACCGCCAGCGGAGTGGGAGTGAGCGTGGATCTGCCGACGCCTCCGGGAACCACCATCGTCCCCAGCTCCGTGAACATCTCGCCCATCGCCTATGACGACAGTTTCTCGGCCGTTGGAAACACCCAGCTCACCGTCGATTCCACACATGGACTGTTATGGAATGATTTTGATCCTGATAGTGAATCCATCACCGTGCCCGTCGCAAGCGTATCGCGGGTGAGCGGCACCGGAACGACCCAAGCAGCCCCAGGCACTCTGGTGGTGAATCCGCAGGGTGGTTTCGTTTACACCCCGGGGGTAGGGGCGATCGGCACCGAGCGGTTCCAATACACCTTGCGGGATGGCAGGAACGCCGACAGCGTTGCTCCCGGCTATGTGACCTTCACCATCTCTCAGCCTGTGTGGTATGTGAAAGCCGGAGCTACGGGCAGCAAAACCGGGAGGAGCCATGAACCGTTCGATTCCCCGGAGACCACATCCCTCGCTGCAAATGGAGACACCGACATCATCTATGTTCTCGCCAGCGGCAGCCCCTTGAATGGAGCATTCACCCTGCAGAACGGGCAGGAACTCCGCGGCCAGGGAACGGCACTCGCCTATCCTCAGACGAATCCCGCCTTTGCCACACCCGATCCCCTGATCACCTATTTCCCTGCCACCACTCCACCGTCTCTCACCAATTCATCGGGAAATACCGTGACCGTGGGTGGCAGCAACACAATCCGCGGAGTGAGCTTCGGCAACCGCTCCGGTGCAGCCATCTCAGGCAACGCCTTCGGCACCCTGACCGTCACCAGTGATGTGGTCATCAGCGGCACCGGGACGGCGTTGAACCTGGCTAACGGAACTCTGAGTGCCTCCTTCGCCTCCCTGTCCGCCTCCGCAGCCGCCACGGGAATCAACCTGACCGGGATCAATGGAACCCTGACACTCAATGCGGGCGGTCTCACAGGTCTCTCTGGCGATGATCTTCTAATCGACGGTGGCAACGTGGTGATCGTCCATCCCACCACCTACACCATCAACAACACCTCCGGACGTTCAATCCACGTCCGCAACAGGTCCGGAGCCAACAACGTGACATTCCAGTGCCCGATCACCGACAGCGGTACGGGCATCCTGCTGGACAACAACGACGGCGCGACGGTCAGCTTTACAGGGGGCCTGACTCTGAGCGGCAGTGCCACTTTCAGCGCGATCAATGGCGGCACGGTGGAGGCGACACAGAACAACTCCACCATCGTCAACACGATCAATCTTCCCAACAGCACTGCCCTGATGGTGCGGGATACCACCATCGGCCCGGCGGGCCTGACCTTTCGCAGCATTTCATCCGGAGCATCGTCGAATGTGGGGATTTCGCTGGAAAACACCGGCAGCACGGGTGGTCTAACCGTAACCGGACTCGACGGAGCGGACGGCGGAACTGACCCTGACGTGGGCTCGGGCGGCACGATCACGGGCAAGACGGGGCCGGATGGCAGCAATACCAGCGGCACCGGCATCTACCTCAACCACACCAGCAATGTCTCGCTGAGCGGAATGCAGTTGAGCAACTTCGACAACAGCGCGATCCGGGGCATTTCTGTCACCGGCTTCAGACTTACCCACAGCACGATCAGCGGAACAATTGGCAACAATACAGGAGCAACCGAAGGAGCCATCACCTTCGGAACCAGCAATCCCGGCGGTGCCAACGGCCTCCTGGGAAGCGGGGCTTCCGCTTCCCTCATCGATCATGTGGACGTCAGCGGCGCCATCGAGCACACGCTTGAGTTTTACAACCAGAGCGGATCGTTCGGTCTCACGGTCTCGAACTCCAACATCCGCGACAACAGCATTGCCGGCGGCAGCGACGGCATCCTGTCGGAAATGCAGGGAACTGCCACGGCCACCATCAACATCAACAACAACACGTTCACCAACAACAAATCGCAGGCGATCCAAGTCGCAGCCAATGACAGCTCGTCGGTAAATCTAACGATCACCGGGAATGCGATCACCCGGGGAACCCAGGGGAACGAAGGAATCGTCATCTCGAACGGATCGGACGGCGATCTCACCTCGCTGGTCTCGAACAACACGATTGCGGGCTTTGGTAGTGCTTCCATCTTCGTCGGCCAGACACCGGGCAATGCCACCGCGTCATCGCTGCTCCAGGCAACCCTACAGGGAAACATCATCACGGCTCCCGCCACGGCAACCGACCACGCCATTCTCGGCTTTCTCACCAGCACTCTCGGCCAGGTTTCGCAAGCGAGGCTGTTGATCGACAACAACACCGTGACCCAGAACTCAAGCGGCGGCTTGTCCGGAATCTTTGTCACCACACCGGATGCGGACCGGACACCCAACTTCGACGTAACGGTGACGCACAACCACGTGGATGTCACCGATGGCGTGAACGGTCTGCGGGGGATCGTTGTCCAAGCGACACGGGGATCGGGCCATTTCGATGTTCGTGAAAACGACGTGGATTATCCGAATGGAAACCCGGGCGTCAAAGGTCTCCGAGTCCGTCAGCAGACACTCACCGTCCTGTCAACCGTGGATCTTGCCCGCGGTATTTCGGCATCCAGCAGTGCGACGACGGTCCTGAGCGACAACAATCCGGCGGCGGGTGGTACGGAAGTTCTCGGCGCAGTGAGCGTGATCAACAATGGCATCCTCCAAACTCCGGATTCACCCCCACTGCCTCTTCTGCTGGATCCCGCACCGCTGGATGCGAACACCGCCCCTGCATCCACCGGGATGCCAATCCATTCGATGTCGGCCGCAGTGGAGGCTTCCCACCACGCCGCGAATTCTAACCAAGCCCCACCCGAAATCAGGCTCAACCAAGCACAGTTAGACACGATGGTCGCCGCAGCCCGCACACGCTGGGAAGACACCGGCCTGAGCTCCGAGCAAAGGGCGATTCTCAGAAACCTGAAGATTGAAGTCACCGATCTGCCCGGCCTGCACCTCGGTGAGGCTGCCGGACGGACCATCCGCTTGGACAGCCATGCGGGCGGCAGCGGTTGGTTCATCGATGCCGGTGCCGGGAGCGATGCCTTGTTCAGCACCGTGAAATCCCCCACCCGCCTTCACGCGGATCCGATGGCGGCTTGCGCCGGGCGGGTCGACTTGCTGACGACTCTCATGCACGAAATGGGTCATGCCATCGGATTGCCTGACACCTACTCCCACGAGGATCGCGACAGCATCATGTATGGTCACCTGAGCAAAGGGGAGCGGCGGCTTCCAGCCAAGGACCAGGCAGGAAGCGCCCAGGCGCCAATCGATGGGGTTCCACGTTTCCTCAACGGCCCCTTCACCATGCCTGACGGCCGTGAACTGCCTCCCGGCAAAAGCATCCGAATCACCTACAGCGTCACGATCAACGATCCTCTAACCCACTTCCCGATCGTCAGCCAGGGCACGGTCACTGGAAATTTCGCGGAAGTAAAAACCGATGATGCGCAAAGCGACCTCGCTGACCCCGTCCTACCGGGAACCGCCGATCCGACGGTGACACTGATCGAACGCCCGGATACAACGGTCGCGTCTATCAACCGCACCGCCGCCAGTCCTAGCAATCTGTCTTCCGTTTCCTGGCAGGTCGTCTTCGCCGATCCGATCAGCGGCCTGACTGCTGGAAATTTCACTTTCGCCAATACGGGCCTGAGCGGCACTCCGTCCGTCTCCGAAGTCACCGCAGCGGGCGGCGCACCTGCCACCACCTGGACTATCAGCGCTACCACCGGCACCGGCGATGGAACACTCGGCCTGAACATGGTCAATGACAGCGCACTCACCTTCGACATGACCAACCTTCCTTTCACCGGCCAGGTTTACACCCTCGACCGCACCGGCCCCGGAGCCACTGTCGATCTCGCGGATTCCTCGTTGAATACGGGTGAAACATCGCTCGTCACCTTCACCTTCACCGAGCCGACCAACGGTTTTGACCTTGCAGACCTGACGATACCCAACGGAAACCTGTCCGCGCCTGTTACCAGCGACAACATCATCTGGACCGCTACCTATACTCCGCTTCCTTCGGTCACCGATGCCACCAACATCATCACGCTCGACAAATCCGGAGTCACCGACGCACTCGGCAACGCCGGCATTGGAACCGCGATCTCGGGCAACTTCACGGTCGATACCGCAAGTCCCACTGCCACCATCGTCGTCTCTGACACCGCACTGAGAGCCGGTGAAACCTCTCTGGTCACCTTTACCTTCAGTGAAGCCGTCAGTGGTTTCGCCGCCGCAGACCTCGCGGTCGCCAATGGAGTTGTTTCCAACCCGACCACGTCCGACGGCGGAACCACCTGGACCGCCATCCTCACTCCCACGGCCAGCATCACCGACACCTCCAACCTCATCACCCTCGACAATACCGGCGTGACCGATCAGGCAGGAAACCCGGGAACAGGCACCATGGACTCAAACAACTACGCCATCGACACGCTGCGTCCGACCGCTGCGATCATCGTCGCAGATACCGCTCTGGCCGCAGGCGAAACCTCTTCCGTCACCATCACCTTCAACGAGGCTGTTAGCGGATTCTCCACCGTCGATCTGACAATTTCAAACGGCTCGGTGGCGAGTCTGGATTCATCCGACGGCGGCACCACCTGGACTGCCACCCTGACTCCGTCCGCAGGTGTCACCGACACGACGAATCTCGTCACCCTCGACAACACCGGAATTACCGATCTGGCAGGCAATTCCGGCACCGGCACCACCGACTCCAACAATTATGCTATCGACACCCTGAGGCCCTCCGCCTCGCTCGTCCTGTCGGACAGCTTCCTCACCGTGGGGGAAACTGCGGTGTTGACCGTCACCTTCAACGAAGCCGTCACAGGTTTCACCACCGCCGACCTCCTCGTTGCCAACGGCTCGGTTTCTGACCCGACCACGTTGGACGGCGGCATCACCTGGACCTGCACCCTCACCCCGACCCCGGGCGTCACCGACATTTCCAATGTCATCACGCTGGACAACAGCGGCGTCCAGGATTCCGCCGGTAATGCCGGTACCGGCAATACCCTTTCGAACAACTACTCCATCGATACCGCCCGTCCCACCGCCACCATCCTCGTCGCGGATGACAACCTGATGATCGGCGAAACCTCACTCGTCACCATTGCCTTCAGCGAACCGGTCAGCGGCCTCTCCAACGCGGACCTGATGGTCGACAACGGCACGCTCGACACTCTGGCCACAAACGATGGCGGAATCACATGGACCGCCACCTTCACCCCGACGCCGAACGTCACGGACCCGACCAATGTCATCACACTCGACAACACCGGCGTGGCGGACGCCGCCGGGAATCCGGGAACCGGCACCACCATCTCCAACAACTACGAGGTTACCAGCCTCTCGGTATCCATCACCGCCGATGCGGCCAGTTCCATTGAAGGGACGGGTGGGGGAACCACTGCTTTCACCTTCACCATTGCCCGCTCCGGCAGCACCACCGGTCCCCTCACCGTGGACTATGCGGTCAGCGGTACAGCCGATGCCACCGACTTCGGCGGCACCCTGCCGTCCGGCACCTTCACCATCCCCGACACCCAGGCAAGCGCCGTTCTAACGATCAACGCGGGCAAGGACAGCACCGTCGAGGCGGACGAGGCCTTCACCGTCACTCTCAGCAATGCATCCGGAGGTTACGCGATTTCGGCGGCGGCCGCCTCCTCGACCATCACCAATGACGACACGGCGAACTTTGCCGTGACCCAGAGCGATGGCACCACCGCCGTCAGCGAGCCAGCCACCACGGATACGGTCAGCATCGTCCTTTCCGCACAGCCACTGACTGATGTCGTGTTCGATGTTACCAGCGGAGATCCCACCGAGGCGACCGTCTCACCCGCATTCCTGACCTTCACTCCTTCTAACTGGAACCTCGCCCAATCCGTGACCGTCACCGCCGCCGATGACCAGCTCGTCGATGGTTCGCAAAATTCCACGATCACCATCGCTGTCAACGTTGCGGCATCTGACAGCGCGTTCGACGCTCTGGACGATCAGACCGTCACCGTCACCACCTCCGACAACGACCTCGCCGGCTTCACCATCGTCCAAAGCGGCGGCACTACCGCGGTCACCGAGCCGGCCACCACCGACCATTTCACGGTGGTGCTCAATGCCCAGCCGCTCGCCGACGTCGTGCTCGGAGTTTCCAGCAGCGATCTGACAGAATCCAGCGTTTCCAGCTCCTCGCTGACCTTCACCACCTTGAACTGGAACATCGCCCAAACGGTGACGGTTTCCGCCGTTGACGACCTGCTTGTCGATGGCCCGCGGAATTCCACCATCACCGTCACGATCAATGACGCCAGCTCGGACAATGCGTTTGACCCTGTCGCCGATCAATCCATCACGGTATCCACGGCCGACAATGAAACCGCCGGTATCTCCATCGTCCAAAGTGGTGGCACCACCGAAGTGTCCGAACCTGATGTCACCGACACCTTCACGGTGATTCTTACAGCGCAGCCTCTATCCGATGTCGTGCTGGCCGTTGCCGGCAGTGACGACACCGAAGCCACCGTGTCCACATCCGCACTGACCTTCACCACCGTCAACTGGAATGTCGCACAAACCGTGACAGTCGCCGCGGCGGACGACGTTCTGGTGGATGGCTCTGTTACCAGCACGATCGCCGTCGCCGTGGATGACGCTGCTTCCGACGATGCCTTCGATCCGGTTGCCGACCAAACCATTGGCGTCACCACTGCGGACGACGATGTGGCCTCGTTCGTCATTACCCAAACAGGAGGTGCCACCGCTGTTGCCGAACCCGGCACTTCGGACACCTTCACGATCAGACTCGGCAGCCAGCCACTCACCAACGTCGTGCTCGACATCACCGGCGGGGACACCACCGAGGCCAATGTCATCCCGTCCGCGCTGACCTTCACGACCGCCAACTGGAACGTCGCCCAAACCATCACGGTCACTGCTGTCGATGACGTGCTGGTGGACGGCGCCGTCGCGAGCACCCTCACCGTTTCAGTCAGGGACGCGACTTCGGACGATGCCTTCGATCTGCTCGCCGACCAGACCGTCAGCGTCACCACTGCCGACAATGATGTCGCCGGATTCTCCATCGTGCAGAGCGCTGGCAGCACCTCCGTGACCGAACCTGACACGACCGATACCTTTACCGTCGTTCTCACCGCGCAACCGCTAGGCAATGTGGTGTTCGATGTCTCCAGCAGCGACACCACCGAGTCCACCGTCTCGTCCGGGTTGCTGACCTTTACCAGTGCTAACTGGAACGTCGCCCAAACCGTGACCGTCTCCGCGGCCGACGATTTCCTGGTCGACGGCACCATCTCCAGCACCGTTACGGTGGCCGTGAGTGATGCTTCTTCGGACGATGCCTTCGATCCACTCGCCGATCAAACCGTCTCCGTCGACACCGCCGACAACGATGTGCCCGGCTACGCCATCCTCGAGAGCGGCGGCAGCACCGCCGTCACCGAACCCAATACCACGGACGGATTCACCGTCGTCCTAACCGCTCAACCGCTGGCCAATGTGGCATTCAATGTTTCCAGCAGCGACACCACCGCATCAACTGTCTCGCCTGCCGTGCTGACCTTCACCCATGCGAACTGGAACGTCGCCCAAACTGTCACCGTCACCGCCGCCGATGACTCCCGGGTGGACGGACCCCAGACATCCACCATCACCGTCGCGGTCGATAGGATTTCCTCGGACAACAGTTTTGACAACCTTGCAGACCGGATTGTCAGCGTGACGACTGCCGACGAGGATGTCCTTACCCTATCCATCTCCGCCGCGGATGCCGATGCCGACGAAAACAGCGCGGACACCGGTATCTGGCGAGTCACCCGCAACACCATCATCGGTACCACAACCGTCCAAATCCAGGTTGACGCGGGAAGCACCGCCACGGCCACGGATGCCACCAAGTCCGGTTCATCGCTTCCCTCACTCACTCCGGGCAGCACCGGAACCGTCGTGATTCCCGCAGGGCAGACCCACGCGGACATCACTCTAACTCCGACTGCCGACATCCACGCCGAAGCCGACGAGACGATCCGGTTCAATCTCCTGGCAGACCCCTCCTATACCGTCGGCGCGCAGGCGAATGCTACCGTGACGATCGGTAGGAATGACTTCGTCGTCATCAACACCAACAACGCCGGTGAGGGATCCCTCCGCCAGGCGATGTTGAATTCAAACAACCTGCCCGGAGCCGAGACGATCACGTTTGAAGGCGGCGTCTTCACCGACTCCACCGTGCCGGACGTCATCGATCTGGAAAGCCTGCTGCCATCCTTCGGCGGCGAGACCACGATCGCGGGCCCCGGAGCCGACAAGCTCGTCATCCGCCGGCCCTCCACCGCGGGCAGTTTCAGCCTGATGCAGGTGTTTGGCGGAGCCGATGTGTCTCTCAGCGGATTGACCCTATCAGGAGGCAGCGGGGGAATCGCCAATGTGGGAAATCTGAAACTGGACCGTTGCACCATTTCCGGCAACTCGTCATCCACCTATGGCGGCATCCTGAACAACGGGACACTCGTGGTGACCCATTGCACCGTTTCAGGAAATTCCTCGTCCAGCGGAGTGGGCGGTGGAATCTACAATCTGGGAGGCCGGACTCTATCCGTCTTCAACTCGACCATTTCGGGAAACTCGTCGGCAAACGGCGGTGGCGGCATCTCCATCGTGGGCGGTTCCACGGTGTGGATCTCAAACTCGACGGTATCCGGAAACACGGCGGGAAGCTCCGGTGCCGGAATCCTGAACAGCGGTGCCCTCACCGTTGTCAATTCCACGATTACAGGAAACAGCGGCACGGGACAAGGTGGCGGCATTGCAACATCCATCGGCAGCAGCCTCACGCTTGCCAATACCATCGTCGCCGGAAACACGGCTTCGTCCGGACCCGACATCAACACTTACAATCCAAGCAACGTGTTTTCCAGCAATGGGGCCAACTTTATCGGAATTGCTACCGGTGCCGCCGGGATGACATCCACGGACAAGACCTTCGCCTCCACCGGCACGACGCTCCCGCAGCTTCTAGCACCGCTCGCCGACAACGGCGGACCCACGCTGACCCACGCGCTGGTGAACGGCAGTCCTGCGATCAACGGTGCCAACAATGCCGACATTCCACCGGATATCCTCGACCTTGACGGCGATACCGACACCTCCGAAGCAACTCCCTACGACCAGCGCGGCAGCGGCTTCGCCAGAGTCATCGGCACCACGGTGGACATCGGCGCCTGGGAAGCCTTCGCCTTCGAACCGGGCATCACCGCCGCCACCACCGACGAGGATGTGAAATCAACCACCGGACTGGTCATCACCGCAAACCCTGCGGATGGCGGGCTCACCTCACATTACAAAATCACCGCCGTCCTCAACGGCACGCTCTATCAAAATGACGGAATCACGGCCATCGCTGCCGATGGCTTCGTCACCAGGGCACAAGGTGCCGCCGGATTGAAATTTCTGCCTGCGGCGAATCTGAACAGCACGAACACCAGCAGCTTCAGCTTCACCGTCCAAGCTGCTGTCGGTGCAGTCGACTCCGGATTGCGCGGCCTCCCGCAAGCGGCCAGCATCACCGTGAATCCGGTCAACGACGCCCCGACTCTCGTCGCTCCGGGACTGGCGAACCAAACCCTGGTGATCGGAAGCAATCTGACAGTTCCGCTGCCGGTCGGGTTCACCGACATCGACGGCGATCTGCTCGGGTTCTCGGTTCTTGCTAACAGCAACAACTCCGTTGCATCCGCTTCCATCATCGGAACCGACGTCGTGCTTGACGCCCTCGCCTCCGGAACCACCAACATCACCATTCTGGCAGACGATGGCCGGGGTGGAACGATCACGGATACCTTCATGCTATCGGTCGGCACCGTGAACCCCACGCCGTTGCAGCTCGGCACCACGGCCACCCTCAACCGCCAGAACGGCCTCTTTGAGATCACCGTCAATGTCACCAACACCACTCCCTATCCGATCAACGGATTCCGCCTCCACGTGGATTACAACGCTTACAAGGCGGCCCATCCGAGCCTGATTCTCTTCAATGCGAGCAGCACGCCCGGAGCATCGGGCGTGTATCTTGAGCACCCGTTCCCGGTGGCCGTCGATGGCGTGGTCACCCTGACGTTGTCTTTCTATACGAACAACCGCAGGTTCCCGTCGCCGTTCCAACCGGGGCTGGGCGTGGAATCACTCGGCACGACGCAGATCAGCGGACCGTCCGGTGCGGGAGTGCAGCCGTCACTTGCCAGATTGCCGGGCGGGTCGGTGCGTTTGGAGTTCCCAACGGTCCCGGGCAAGTGGTATCGGGTGCGATACAGTTCGGACCTGAGTGTCTGGTTCACCTCGGAGCAGCCCGTCCAGGCGACCGGAAACGTGACTCCCTGGACGGACAATGGTCCTCCCTACACCCACTCCGATCCCGCCGGCGCGGACTGCCGTTTCTATCTCATCAATGAAATTCCAGCTCCCTGACCTCCACTCCGCTGAAATCATGAAATCCTGCAATTCCCTACCGCCTCTTTTTCTCTTCGCAGTCACCTCGTCCCTGGTGACTGCCGGGACACCCACCAGCGAAAATTCGAAGTCCGCCCTGGCGATTCCGGATTCCAGTCCCTCCCGCTGGCGACTGGGGATGGGTTACGCTCCTCTGCTAGGCTTGAAAACTGAATTCAGCGGCCTGGGAAATTTCAGCCAGGCATTCCCGACCCAGCCACTTGGCGGCGGTGTGGACTACAACTATGACGACGGCTTTGTCCGTGTGGATTCCTCCACCAATTTCGGCGGTGAAACCTGGAACTGGGGTTACGAAAACGCTTCCCAAGTCGATTCATCGGGACTCGGAGCCATCGATTACACGCTCACGCGCGGCCTCGCGGACGGCACGGTGGAGGAAGACGGCGGGGGAGAACTGGGTGTCGAAGTCTTCGGATACTTCGACATGGGTGCGGTTACCTTTCCAGCGCTCGAAAAACTCGGTGCCACCTGGGGATTCCGCGGTGGATTTCATTACAACCACGTGGATGTCGATAACCAGTCCACCATTTCATCCGGCACCGTGACGCAAACCGACCGGTTCAGCCTCAACGGAACGGTGGCACCACCCGCTCCCTACCGGAATGGGTCATTCAACGGCCCCGGCCCCTTGATCGGCGATTCTCCCACGCGATCGTTCGGACCGGGAAGCCCTGCGCTGATCTCCGGCTCCCGGGAGCTGGACGTGCATCTCAACGTCTTCAGCCTTGGAAGTTATCTCGAAGTGCCCGTGGTCTCCAACTTCAGCCTGATGTTCGAGGGCGGCCTGAGCGCCGGAATCGCTGCGGGTTCCTATGACTTTCAATCGACAACCCGGATTGCCGGACTCGGATCCCGAACCAGCTCCGGAAGTGATTCCCAAACGAGTGTGCTTCCCGGGCTTTATCTGGGAGTCGAGGCGATTTACCAGTTGAACAAAAACTGGGCGATTCAGGCTGGTGGCCGCTACCAATACATGGATGAATTCGAACTGGAATCCAACGGATCAAGTGCCGCGCTTTCGTTTGATTCGGCCTTTATTCTTTCGCTTGGCACGGTCTATTCTTTCTGAGCCGAAGAGAATGTCTTGATGATTTCTTCATTTTTGAACCCATAAGATATTCTTCTTCATAGTGTGAACAAGTCGGGAAATGGCCTGTTCCCCAGCTTCACGAAAGGAGTTCCACGGGAAGAACAAGATGGGCATGGAGCTGCATGACGTCGGCATGAGTCGCGGATTTCTGATTTCGAAATCAATTCCGCCCAGCCGCACCCAGGTTATTCCCAGCCTCTTCCCGAGTTCTTCGAAATGCCGGTGCTTGCGGGTGGGGAAGAAACCGGATCACGATCCGTCCGCGTGAATCATTTGGTCATCACAGGAGGTCGCGGTGGTTTGGGACGCGCCGTCATCCAGGCATTTGACCTGGCGGATTGGGACGTGTTCGCGCCGGGCCGGAGTGAGCTCGACCTGCTGGATCCGGGGTCGGTCAATTCCGTCCTGGGTTCCATCCCGGTCGATTTGCTCGTCTGCGCGGCTGGCAGCATTCGCGACGCGCCTCTGGCGCGGATGGACGAGTCGATGTGGGACGAGGTGCTTGCCGTGAATTTCACCGCGGCGGCAGAATGTGCTGCGGCCGTGCTGCCAGGGATGATCGGGCGGGGCAGGGGACACATCGTCTTCATATCCAGCCACTCCGCGCTGCACCCGCCGGTGGGTCAGGCGGCGTACGCCACGGCAAAAGCCGCATTGCTCGGGCTCACGGAGTCCCTCGCCCGGGAAAATGGCAGCCACGGAGTCCGGGTGAATGCGATTCTGCCCGGTTTCCTTGAAACCCGGATGACCAAGACGGTCTCCGCCCGTCGCAAGGCGCAAATTCTGAGGGATCACGTGCTCGGCCGCTTCAACACCCCGGAAGCGGTGGCGAAATTCATCCGCTTCCTGCACGAACAGCTGCCTGACACCTCCGGGCAGGTGTTTCAGTTGGATAGCCGCCCCGCCTGAATGAAGTATTTCCAAAGTGTTGCACAAGACCCTGACAGTGGCTTGACTCCACCCCCAACCCATCCACGAACCCCGAAAAACATCCCATGAAGATCAGCAAAAACAACTTTTCGAACGAAGAAGTCGTCCTCGATTTCCACGAATACGAATCCTGCCATTTCACCAACTGCCGGTTCGTCGTTCTCGGCTACGGACCCTTCGCCCTCAACCAGTGCGAGGTGACCAACTGCGAGTTCACCTTCGCCGGTCCGGCCGCCAGCACCATCCAGACGATGAGCACCATCTATCACAATATCGGCGAGCAGGGCAAACAGCTCATCGAAGGCACTTTCGAGCAAATCCGCAACGCGGGCGCGAACAAGCCGGCTTGATTGGAAAGACCACGGATTCTTCCAACGACGGGGAGCTTGCGTAGGCGCAGGCTCCCCGTCATGTTGTTGGCGTGTTTCGAAGTTTTCCCAGCCTTGTCGCAGTCGTCCTCGCACTCCTGCCCGCCGGAATCGTGCGCGCGGACGACGCGGAAATCACAAGCACAACGGCCAGAGTGGTGGTCATTCCGGTGCGTGAGCAAATCGCAAAACCCGAACTCTACATCCTCCGCCGTGGGCTCAAGGAGGCCATCGAAAACAAGGTGGACACCATCGTGCTCGACATGGAAACGCCGGGCGGTTCGCTCGACGTCACCTTCGAGATGCTCAAGGCTCTCGAAAAATTCCCCGGGAAAACGGTGACCTACGTCAATCGCGAGGCGATGTCCGCCGGCGCGCTGATCTCCGCCGGGACGGATGAAATCTACTTCGCCCCCGGGGCTGTGATCGGCGCGGCGGCTCCGGTGAATGCGACGGGCGAGGCGATCGACCCGGTCATGAGGCAAAAAATCGTCAGCTACCTCAAGGCCCGTGTCCGCTCGATTTCCGAAGGCAAGGGCTACCGCGGCGAAGTCGTCTCCGCGATGATCGACTTGGATTCCGAGTTCAAAATTGGCGACGAGGTCATCAAGGAAAAAGGCGAACTGCTCTCGCTCACCGCGCAGGAGGCTGTGAAGACCTACGGAGATCCTCCGCTGCCGCTGCTGGGAACCGGCATAGCCGAAAATCTCGATGCTCTGCTAGATCGTATCCATGGCGTGGGCAACTACACGGTGGAAAGCCTCGAAATCACCTGGTCCGAAAAACTCGCGCAGTATTTGACTGCGGTGACACCTGTCTTGTTAGGAATCGGGCTGTTGCTGATGTTCATCGAATTCAAAACCCCCGGCTTCGGCATCTTCGGTATCTCGGGACTGGTAGTGCTGAGCATCGTCTTTTTCAGCCAGTTCGTTGCCGGGCTGTCGGGTCACGAGCCGATCCTGTTTTTCCTGCTAGGAGTGGTGCTGCTGGCGGTCGAGCTGCTGTTTTTCCCCGGATCTTTCGTCATCGGACTGGCTGGAATCTCACTCATGCTCGGCTCGCTGGTCTGGTCGATGACGGATCTCTGGCCAAGCGATCCGATTTCCATTTCAGGCGACATCTTCGTTAAACCGCTCATCAACGTGATGGCCGGCATTGTCCTGGCCGTCGTGTTTTTCTTCGCACTCCTCAGGTTCCTGCCCCAAGGAGGACTCTGGAGCGGCATGGTCCTCGAAGCCGCCGTTGCCGGAGAACCCCCGGTGGTTGGTGCTTTGGAGGGTGGGGGAACCCTGATCGGGGAAACAGGCCTTGCGGTCACCGCACTTTTCCCGAGCGGTCAGGTGGACATCGGTGGCAGACGCTATGAAGCCCGGCTAGACATGGGCTACGCGGATGCGGGAACCACGGTCAAGGTCACCGGCCTCGCGGAGTTCGGTCTAACGGTGGAGGTGGTGTCATGACATTGATCGTCCTGCTGTTTCTGATCGGCCTGATCTTCATCGCGGTGGAAGTCATCATCCCGGGTGGCATCCTCGGTGCGATCGGCGGCCTCCTGATGTTCGCGGGTTGTGCCGCGGCATTTTCTACTTATGGCACGTGGGGCGGCGTCCTCGCACTGGCCGTGGCGGTTTTGTTAGGAGTTCTCGCGCTGTATTTCGAATTCCGGATCCTGCCGAAGACCGCCATCGGCAGACGCGCGTTTTTAACAGCGGAAATCACCGGAGTGAGCGCGGCCCTGGGCAAGGAAGCCCAGAATCTCGTAGGCCATCCCGCCGAGGCCCTCACCATGCTGTCTCCCAGTGGCTATGTCCGGGTCAATGGCGAACGCTACGAAGCGTTTTCCCAATCCGGCCAAATCCCCGCCGGAGCCATGCTCGACATCGTCGGCGCGGACAATTTCCGCCTCATCGTCTCTCTTCCTAAAACCAACTGAACCAACACCGCCATGCCCATCACCATCTCCACCATCATCCTCGTCGTCGTCGCCATTCTCGGTCTGCTGTTGTTCGGCATCGTTCTCTCATTCTTCAGCGTTTGGCTCCGGGCATGGCTCGCAGGTGCCTACGTGGGATTCACCGAACTCGTGGCCATGCGGCTCCGCCAGGTGCCCTACGGCATGGTCGTCGACGCGCGGATCACCGCGAAGAAAGCCGGGCTCGACATCCCCATCAACGACATCGAAGCCCACTTCCTCGCCGGTGGAAATGTCATCCCGTCCATCCAGGCGCTCATCGCCGCCCACAAGGCGGGAATTACGCTCGACTGGAACCGCACCTGCGCCATCGATCTGGCCACCAAGGGTTCCGGAAAAAGCGTCGGCGAAGCGGTCCGCACTTCGGTCGATCCCAAAGTCATCGATTGCCCGAATCCGGCTACCGGCCGCTCCACCATCGACGGCGTGGCCAAAGACGGCATCCAGGTGAAAGTCCGCGCCCGGGTCACGGTCCGCACCAATCTCGACCGCTTCGTCGGTGGAGCCAAAGAGGAAACCATCATCGCCCGTGTCGGCGAGGGCATCGTCACCACCATCGGCTCGGCGGAAAGTTATAAAACCGTGCTCGAGTCCCCGGATTCGATTTCCAAAGTCGTCCTCCACCGCGGTCTCGACGTCGGCACTGCCTTCGAAATCCTGTCCATCGACATCGCGGACGTGGATGTCGGCGAAAACGTCGGCGCCCAGCTGCAGGAAGCGCAGGCCGAGGCGAACAAAAACATGGCCCAGGCCCAGGCCGAAATCCGCCGCGCCGCCGCTGTCGCCCTCGAACAGGAAATGATCGCCCGCGTCGCGGAAATGAAAGCCAAGGTCGTCGAGGCCGAAGCCCAGGTCCCGCTCGCTCTAGCCGAAGCCTTCCGCAACGGACGCCTCGGGGTGATGGATTACTACAAGATGGAAAACGTCAAGGCAGACACCCAGATGCGCACCAGCATTTCGAAACCCGAAGGCACCTGATTTCCTTCACCTCCAACAGTTATGAACTGGATCTTCGAACATTTCCAAATCGTCATCCTCATCGCCCTCGGTGTCGGGTCCGTTTTGAAAAGCATGTGGGAGGCGAAAGCCAGGCAAAAGCAGGAGAGCGAGGAAGAGTACAATCCCGAAGACGTCTTCGCGCCCGACGAGGAATATCGCGATCCGATACCCTCCATCCCGCCGCCGCTTCCCCGTCAGTCCGTGTCGCCACCCCTGCGGGAGAGCGGCTATGACGAGGCCGTCGCCAGCGAGGCCGCCAAGGTGCTCAAGCACCAGCGGGAACTTGCCGAGCGCATGCGCCAGATCCGGGAAACCCGGGCCACCGCCACCGGCGGTGCGTCGGCGACCCGCGCCAGAAACTCTGCGAAAGGAAGCACCGGAAAGGCCGCACTTGTTCCGACCAGCATCCGCAGCCGCCTGCGTGATGCCCGCGAGGTCAGGCGTGCCTTCGTGATGCGGGAGATTCTCGATCCCCCGGTCACCCTCCGGTGATGGCAAACCGCGATTTCGGTTCGAACCCAGGTTAGAAGGTCCAGTTGAACGACATCGTTCCAAAAACCTGACCCTCGTCCTGTCCGTCGAACTCTTCGGTCCGGTACACCAGCGCGTAAGCCATCTTGGTATTCCTGACGTTGAAGGCCACGCCGGCGCTCAGGTCGGCCACAAACAGCTTGTGGTCCACCGAGTGGCTGTCGTCGAACGTGTTTCCATCGAGGAAGATGTCACGGCCTATCAGGCGACCATCCACCCGGGCGAACAAATACATGCCGAGGTCGAAGCGCGAACGGTCGGCGGCTTGCTCGCCATCCACGGGATTGGAGGTGGTGGAGCTCGAGCCGATCGCCGCCGTGCCAAAATCATCGGGGAGATTCAGCCCGACCCGGAATTCCGAACCCATGTTGGCAAAGGTTCTAACATTTCCTAGCACCAGCCCGGCGTGTGGCAGCCATTCCCAGCCGAAGCCGCTGCGGTTCACTTCCCGGGGAAAGCGCCACGTGCGTTCGTAGCCCAGGGTGATTCCGATTTCGTTGTCGAGCTGGTTGTCCCAGCCCCGCGGACTGTCGAGATCGCGCAGGTTGTGGATCTTGCGCTGGGTTTCCTCCGCGTACGACCACGGACCGACCACCCCGGCGTTGAGTACCAGCGAATTCCGCACCCTCGCATCCTTCCACACGACACCGAGTCCCAGGTAGAGCCAGCCCGCGTAGGGCCGGTCATCCTCGATCAGGGCGGTTTCGTCGGTATCCACCGGAGTGTAGATGTTCTGCCCGAAAGAAAAGATGAGGTTTTTCTGATAGTCCTTCTGGTTGATGTAGGGAATGACGTTGAACAATGGAAGCAGCGGATTCGCATAGGGAGTGTCGCTCCATTGTTCGAGATCCCGGGAGGCCCAGCTGATCTGGGCGCCGTTAGTATAGTGCTCGTCGGTCCCGGCAAAGAGATCGTTCTCGAAATAGATTCCCAGTGTGCCGCCCGATGAGTCCTGTTCGGCGGCATGGCCCGCGGAGTGGGAAAGAATCGCCATCAGCATGGCGGCGGCAGATTTCACGGACGATGAATTCGTATTGATAGGTGTGTGTATGTAAGCGGGCCCTGAAGAGAGCGGCAGGACCGGTCCGCGTCGCCTGAGACGGATCCCCGCAGGCTTGGGAAACGTCAAGAGCCGGTGACCGGGGTCAAGCGGTCATTTATCTAACATTATGTAATGATGATGGGTAGGGTTTCACCCCATCGACGATTGAGATGATTCATTTATGATCGAAACTCGTGAGGCACATCGACATGCGCAGCGGAGGGAACTATTTCATCCCGGACAGCGGGAGGACAGAGGACCGGTGCGTTCCACCATCCGCTCCAAGCCATGATATGAAGTATAACTGGAGACACGTGTCGTTGCAGGGTAACCCCTCACGAACTCCGATGGATTGGCCATGTCAAATAGATTGAATCAATCCGCCATGAATCCAGTCCCAGAGGCAACGCAATGAATGAGGTGAAACGAGGACCCTTGTTTCCCAACTGCGGGATGGTCTAACGATTGATCCGGGTGCCACCCGCAACAAGGCCAACCTCCAACCATCCATCCGGCCTCACACCCATCACGCCCTGCGGAGACATCGTCGCCACATTTTTTACCGGGCATTCCCCACCCCTGAACGATCTACGGATCTGCCAGATGGAATCAACCCGCTACCAGAAAACGAGAAATGAAATGAAAACACACCCCGATATGAAAACCAGTCCCACCACTGCTGATAGAAAACCCAGCCAGGCCCGCAATATGAGACCCGCGTTCGCGGGCATCGTCGCGGCCTTGTCTGTTCTAGCCACTCCGACTGGCGTACTTGCCGCCGGCCCGGAGCCCGTCTATCTGGGAGCTGCCGCCCCGTTCACCATTCTCGCCGGAGCGGCGGTCACCAGCACGGGGGGCGGCCTCATCAACGGAGATGTCGGTGCAAGCCCGATTTCCGGCTCCGCGATCGGCGTGACCCAGGCCCAGGTGAACGGGACCATCTACGCGGTGGACGCCGCGGGTCCCGCCGGTGCGGTGATCTCACCGGAGATCCTGGCGGAAGCGATGGGAGATCTAACGACCGCCTTCAACGACGCCGCCGGACGATCGCCCACGCCCACCGGGGAGTTCCTCAACCCAGGAGCCGGAAATCTCGGCGGCCTCAATCTTGCTGCGGGCCTCTACAAATTTACGGGTACGGCATTGATCAGCGGCTCGGACCTCACTCTCACCGGTGGTCCGGATGACGTGTGGATCTTCCAAATTGCGGCCGATCTCCAGGTCGGATCCACGGTTCACGTGATCCTGGCAGGTGGTGCGCAGGCCCGGAATATTTTCTGGCAGGTCGGCACCTCGGCGGTCATCGGCACCTTCTCGGTCTTCAAGGGGACGATCCTTGCGAATCAGTCCATCACGATGAACACCAGCAGCGCGATGGACGGCAGAGCGTTGGCGTCCGTCGCCGGAGTGACCTTCAATGGTGACGTCGGTGGCAGCCAGATCACGGTCGAGCCGCCGGTTTTCACTTCCATCACCCGGTCCACAGAAGGAACGGTAAATCTCGTCTTGCGAACCACACCGTTCATCCTGCTCACACTGCAAACCAGCACCACCCTGCTGCCGGGTAGTTGGAAAACCATTGCCTCGGACACACCGGTCTCCAGTCCTTGGACTTACAGCCACCACGCCACACTGGCCACCGGCCCCAAGCGTTTTTACCGGGCGTTCCTCACGCCATGATCCAGTTGCGGACACCCCTGAAAAAATCCGCCCCCCGGCAGAACAATCCAGATCATCCCAACTCACAAAAATATGTTCATCTTCGATTATAAAGCTGTCGCAGGCTCCTTGCCTGAAGCCGCCCTCAAACAATTTTCAAGGAAAGCACCGGGTATCCCTCTCAGGAAAATCGCCCTGGCAGCCGCCCTGATGGTCCCGCAAGGGGCTTTGCTGGCGGCTGGTCCTCCGCCGGTTGACCTTGGATCCGCCGCGCGCTTCACGATTCTAGCAGGAGCCGCGGTCACCACCACAGGGGGAGGCATCATCAATGGTGACGTCGGTGCGAGCCCGATCGCCGGAGCGGCCATCCTGCTGACTCAAGCCCAGGTCAATGGAACCATTTTCGCCGTCGATGCGACCGGCCCGGCGGGTTCGGTAATCGCTCCCGCGTTATTGTTGGCAGCCAAGGGTGATCTCACCACGGCTTACAACGACGCTGCCGGCCGCACGCCCGTGCCATCCGGAGATTATTTGAATCCGGGAGCCGGAAACATCGGTGGATTCAACCTTATCCCGGGGCTCTACAAATTCACCGGTACGGCCTCCATCACCGGTGCGGATCTCACGCTCACAGGTGGTCCCGATGATGTCTGGATCTTCCAGATCGGCGCGGATCTGCAAGTGGGCAGCGGAATCAAGGTCATCCTCGCCGGCGGTGCCCGACCTGATAACATTTTCTGGCAGGTGACCACCTCGGTATCCATCGGCACCTTCGCGGTTTTCAAGGGGACTATCCTCGCGGATCAAGCCATCGTGATGAACACCAGCAGCACGATGGACGGCAGGGCGCTGGCATTCACCGCAGGTGTCACTTTCAACGGCAGCAGCGGGACACTTCCTTCGCTGGAGCCGCCTTACTTCACGTCGATCACGAGGACGCCCGCGGGTGAGGTCACGCTCGTCGTCAATACCACTCCCTATCAACTGCTGACCCTGCAAACCAGCACGACGCTACTCCCCGGGAGTTGGAAGAGCATCGCCTCGGACACACCGGTATCCAACCCTTGGACTTACAGGCACCACGCCAGGTTGGCCACCGGACCCAAGCGGTTTTACCGCGCATTCCTCGCTGCCGATTGATCTAACTTCAAGTCGTCCGGAATTCCGGATCATGCGTCGCGGTAACACTCGCCGAGGCGGGTGAGCTTGCCCTCGGCATCGAAAAGCGCGCTGGTGCCGAGGGCCTTCTCATCCGGCTTGCCTGAATACCATGCATACCGTTCGACAAAATCGAGGCGATCAAGCCGCGGAAGAACCTCCTCCATGAACCGCAGGACCTGATCCGGACTGAAGCGGTTTTCCGTGACACTTTCCGCGGTCCAGTCACCGACGGCGAACTCGGTGATCCAGATCGGCTTGCCATAGAGCTGGTGGATCTGCTCCAAGCGCTTGACCAGAGATGCCGCGTTAGCCCCACCGTAGGAATGCACGCAGACGAAATCGACCCGAAGTTTGCGGGCTTCCGCTTCCTTCATGAAGGCTTTCATCCATTCCTTGTCCGGATGCACGCATCCGGGACTGCCGAGCCTGAGGCCGGTTCGCTCAAGCACCGGCCAGGCTGCCAGAGCCTCTTCCACGGTCATGTCCGCCTGTTTTTTCTGGTCAGGTTCATTGAATCCTAACAATTCCTTGATGCCCGCTTCCTTGGCGGCCCTGGCGGCATTGCTCACGGTTTCCTCGTTGCCGTAGTATTTCCAGATCATCGGGACGAATTCCACATTCTCCGGCCTGTTCTCGGGGATGCGGTGGTTCCAGGTATAATACCACTTGGCTCGTAGCTCCTGAATGGCGCGGTCCCATCCGTTAGAACGGGTGGTGATGCAGAAGCCCTTTTTCGATGACCCGGGTGAGATTTCGGACTTCCCGGAAGCCCGGATGGCCTCTACCGGGGTGAGTCCGGCGAGCGCGGAAAGTTGCAGGAAATGGCGGCGATTCATGAATGGTTAGTTGGTTCTGTGAGCGGGCTGGCTGGCGGTGATCCCGGCGAACATGGCGCCATGTTCCTTGAGTTTTCCGGGTTTAGCTCATCGTCGCTGGCCATGATCAATTTGGAGGCTTGGTGCTAAAAAGCCTTTCCGCAATTGGCGGGCTGAGGAATTCGACATGGCCGTCAAGGAAGACGAAGGCTGCTGTCTTGGTTGGGAACCAGTCGATCCCGTTGCCCGGTTTCGTCTTGGGGAGGGGTGCGTATTTATCACCGTCTGCCTTCTGAAATGAAGCCCAGCCATAGGTCATGTAGAGTGTCTTGCTAGGATCGTCGAACTGAGAAACTTTGAGGTATTTATTCCAATGGGTGACATTGGTATTGAACGAGAACGGAACAAAGCAACACGTGTCGGCGATGGCACCAACCCCTTCGCCCTGAAAGGTTCCCTTCATCGTGTTGTTCTGCGTGCCGAATAACGAGGACACTGCCCGATTGAGGGTTTTGGAGGACGTATTGTCGTTCTTCAGATCAAGACCGGTGAACAGGTTTGGAGAGATTGCTCCCCAGAAGCTGCCAGTGACCCATTTGCCGTTCATTCGCGGAGAACCTTGAAAGTTCACGGTCATGATATCGCCGTTGTTTTCCGTTGAGTAAACCGTGCAAGCCATGCTCGTCTGATTCAACGGAGCGAGCGCCTTCGGCCGCGCAAATTTTTTTCTGTAAAATCTTCTGATTGAGATCTGGGCTGCTAGAGTTTTGTGGTTAGTTCGGTTGTTGTTTTTTGGTTTCGGGTTGGAGGTAGATTTTGCCCGTTTCCCATTCTTCGGAGATCTCGATGA
>JBGSTM010000271.1:0-3529 GCA_041736495.1 Akkermansiaceae bacterium | reverse complement strand
CGGCGTTCGCGTTCGAGTTCGGCGATGAGTTCGGCCTCGGTGGGGAGGACGGTGCGGTATTTGGAGGCGAAGAGTTGTTCGCTGCCTTTGAGGACGGAGTATTGGACGATGGTTTCGTCCTTATCGGTGCAGAGGATGAGGCCGATGGTGGGATTGTCGTCGGGGCCGCGTTTGAGGTCGTCGAACATGCGGACATACATGTCGATCTGGCCGATGTCCTGATGGGTGAGCTTGGTGGTCTTGAGGTCGATGATGACGAAGCATTTCAAGACGTAGTGATAGAAGACGAGATCGAGGTAGAAGTGGCTGGTCTCGGTGCTGACGCGCATCTGGCGGGCAACAAAGGAGAAGCCATGGCCCATTTCCAAGAGGAAGCTCTGGAGCTGGGAGATGATGGCGGACTCCACTTCGGTCTCGGATGCGGCTGGATCTTCTGGCAGGCCGAGGAATTCGAGAACGTAGGGATCTTTGATGAAGTCGCGGATGGAGGGTTGGGCCGCTGCGGGTTGAGTTGCGCTGCCAGCGTCTTGGGACGAAAGGAGCCGTTGGTAGCTGCGGGTTTCGATCTGGCGCTGGAGCTGGCGGACGCTCCAGTTTTGCGATTTGGTTTCGTGGAGATAATAGAGACGTGCCTTGGCATCCTCCTCTCTCATAATCAGGCGATTATGACTCCAGGTCAAAAGGCTACACAGTGTGTAGCTTTTTTCCCGGTCCGGGAATGTGAGGTAGAATTTCCTGAAATTCTTGAGATTGGCGAGCGAGAAGCCTTTGCCGAATTCCGCAGTGAGATCTTTAGAAAGAGCCTTGAGAAGCCCTTCCCCATAATTTGCCTTGGTTGCTCCGCCCTGTTCCTCCTCCACGATGCGGCGGCCGATCTGCCAGTAAGCGGCGACCATGGCGGAATTTACGGCGGTGTATGCGGCGCGCCGGGCATCGGCGAGGATGCCGCGCACGTCGGTGAAAAAATCGGAGGATGGGGTAAGTTCGTCCGACATGATTCAAGAGGGGTAGCTGGATGCTAGAGGAATGGATGCGCTTGTCCAGCAGGTCCGTGAATTGGAGATCGAGCCGAGACTGGGACTGTTTGAGAGATGGGATTCACGGAATTCTGCCGGGCGGTGATTTTGGGAGAAGCGGACGACCTTCTCGCAAAAAGGCCAATTGTCCTACCGATACCTTCAGGAGCTTCCCTCCGCAAAAGTGGCGGAAGGGACGGAGGGGCAATCTTGAGAGCGGGGCGCAACGCGCAAGCCCGTTGCGGCGGGCGGCAAAGGCAGGACTGCCTCACAGATTCAGCAAGACCCTGAGCGCGGCCTTGATGTCTTCCATCTGTGCGGGACTGAGTTCACCCAGTCTTCGTGTCATAGGCACCGAAGGCCTCCTGCCATTCTGCGGCTTGGGTTTCCGGTGCGAGCAATCCCTGCGGGAGAGTGGTTACCTCGAAGGGCAAACCTTGTCGGAGTTCGATCTGAGCCAGCAGCATGTTGAAGGCATCTCCAGGTTTCATTCCAAGCCTGGCGAGAATTTGCTCCGCATTGCGCAATCGGCTGGCGGGAACGCGTGCGCGGAAAAGTGAGGTGGTTTCAGCAGCCATGCTCAAAAGTGCTCGGAAAGGCTCAAAAAGTCAAGGATGCGCAAGGTGGATCGAAAAGTGCCGGCCAACTTCCGGTTGGACGCGTCCTTCCCACCGCATTCGTCACGCGGAATGAAACATGGGAAGCGCTGCCTTGATCAGGCAGCAGCAAATGGTCCGAGAAAGAGCAGCCCTAGAGAAGCGGAACGGAATTCCTGGGTCGCCTCTTTCTCCTCGCATTGGCTGCCCTCTCGTCGAGAGGGCGCTACCTGGTTCTTTCACCTCACATGGGCAGGCGGAATGAAGTTCCGCGCTCCAGTTCTAGACCAGCGCGGGCTCGGCAAGGCCGGCGCGGACGAGCAGCGGTTCCTGGTCGGGATCGCGGCCCATGAAGCGGCGGTAGAGCTCGTCCGGCGGCACGGAATTCCCTTTGCTGAGGATGTGCTCGCGGAAGGCGGCACCCGTTTCGGAATTGAGCACGCCCTCGGTTTGGAAGCGGGTGAAGGCGTCGGCATCCAGCACTTCCGCCCATTTGTAGGAATAGTAACCGGCGGCGTATCCCGTGGGACTGCTGAAAAGGTGGCCGAAGCGCCGCATCATCGAGGGCGACGGCGTCCCGAGCGGAGCGAGGTAGTCGGCGAGCACCTCGCGGTCCACCGCGTCCAGATCCTTGCCGAGGTGGTCGGATAGATGGATGTGGAGCTCGAGATCGAGTTTGGCGAAAGCAAGCTGGCGCATGAAGACCGAGGCGCTCAGATAGTTCTTCGCGGCGATCATTTTTACAAATAGATCCTCCGGAATTGGCTCCTCGGATTCGAAATGCCGGGCGAACAGATCCAGCGATTCGCGGTCCCAACAGAAATTCTCCATGATCTGCGAGGGCAGCTCGACGAAGTCCCACGGCACGTTGGTGCCGGCCAGGGATTTCACGGAAACCTCGCTGAGCAGGCCGTGCAGCAAGTGGCCGAACTCATGGAAAATCGTCTCCACCTCGCGGTGGGTGAGCAGCGCGGGCTTGCCGTCCACCGGCGGGCTCATGTTGCCGATGATCAACCCGAGGTGCGGCTCGCCGAGCGCGCCGGTGTGCAGCGAGTTCATCCACGCGCCGCCGCGTTTCGATTCACGCGGATGCCAGTCGGCGTAGAACGAGCCGAGATGGGCGGCGGTCTTTGAATCGTGGATCTCGTAGAATTTGACCTCGGGATGCCAGGTTTCTACGAGTTGAGGATTGGGAGTCGGGGGTGAAGAGTCGTGAAAGACGGTTTCCAACTCGCGGATGGTGATGCCGAAGAGGCGCGAGGCGATTTCGAACATACCGGCCATCACGCCGTTCACCGGGAAATACGGACGCAGTGCCTCCTCGTCGAAATCGTAATTTTCCTGGCGTTGTTTCTCCGACCAGTAAGCGACTTCCCATGGCTCCAGCAGGCCGACCGGCTGGCCGGACTTCGCCGCCTTGTATTGGCCGAGCTGTTTGTATTCTGCCAGAAAAGCCGGGTGGATGCGGGTGTGGAAGCTCTCGATGAATGCCAGCGCCGTCTCGCCGGATTTCGCCATGCGGCGGAGCAGCGTGAGGTCGGCGAAATGCTCGTGACCGAGGATTTCCGCTTTTTCGTGGCGCAGCTCGAGGATGCGCCAGACCAGCGTGGTGTTGTCGAACTCGCCGTAACCGCCGACTTTCGACGAAGCCTCCCACACCTGGCGGCGGATGTCGTCGTCGTGCAGGTGCTGCATGATCGGGAACATCGAGGGGAACTGGAGGGAAAATCGCCACGCGTTTTCAATCCCCTTCGAGCGGGCATTCGCAGCGGCTCCGGCCTTGGCGGATTCCGGCAGGCCGGCGAGTTTCGCTTGGTCCGTGATGACGAGTTCCCACGCGTTGGTCGAGTCGAGCACGTGCTCGGAATACTCCTTGGTGATCTTCGAAAGCTCGGCCTCGATGGCGGCGATGCGCTC
>JBGSTM010000277.1:0-20403 GCA_041736495.1 Akkermansiaceae bacterium | reverse complement strand
GATTTCCTTTTCCAACAGGCAACCGAGAACACGGGCTTCTTGAAAGGTGAGCTGGATTTCAGGGAAGTGCTGCATGGTCCAAGGGGAGAGTAAGGATGGTGTGCCGCGGGCGACCATAAGAAAGCGCGAGGGTGGTGGGTTGGTGGTTGGGCCTGTGACAACGCCACTCCCTTCCCAACCGTCCGGTCGATGGTTCAAACTCTACGGTCAGCGATCCAAATCGACCGGTGGGCGGTCCGGATCCCCTAGTCGGCGGTCCAAATCTCCCGGTCGATGTTCAAAATTCCCCAGTCGATGGCCCAAATTATCCGGTCGATGATCCAAATCCCCCGGTCGATGATCCAAATCTCCCGGTCGATGGTCCAAATCACCCGTGAATGGAGGTCATCGCTCACGAATTCACATCACGTCCGCCCGTTTCGATCAATCGTTTGAAATTTTCCCTCTCTTTTCAGGGAGCCGATTCCGGCGCATCCTCTGGATCCATCAAATCCTGGGAAGGTCTCCGGATGGCCAACACCCGCACCTCGTTGTCTTTGATCTGGTAGAGGATCCGGAATGCTGAGCGGTTTTTGCCTGAGAGCAGGCAGCGGATTTCCACCGGAAATGCGGCGGATTCCCTGGCGAGCGGGTGGCGCTCCGGTGAAGTTTCAAGGGATTGGACCGCCTCGATGATCCGGGCGCGCCATGTTGCCGCGCCTTGGGGTGAGCGTTCCCTGATCCCTTGGAAGTGGTCCCGGAAGTTCCGGTCTGCCGGGTCGGTGATGACGACGCTGAAGCGCATTCCAGCATCAAAGGGCTTCCCACTCGCGGATGACTTCGGCGGCTGGCTTGGATCGCCCCGACTCCGCAGCTTCAAGGCCCTCTTTCACCGCTTCGATGCCATCCATGAAATCGGATACAGCGATCAGGCGTTCGTATTCTTCGGCGGGCATGACGGCCAGGCTCGGGCGACCGTGCTGGGTGAGGATTTCCGCCCGCTTCGTCCGGCGAATCCGGGCGGTGTGCTCGCTCGCGTTCCGGACGAAGTCGGAGATCGGGAAAATTTCGTTCATTCTCAGGTCAAGTGGCATCAGCGGAACCTTTCGGGGCTAGTGAAGCATGTTTAAACCGGATTTAAAGATGATTTTCCGATTGCCCGGGAAGTTTCAACACCGCTGCCACCAGACGCATTGAGTTTCTGGGTGAGCCTGTTCAGCAAAATCCTGCCCCATGACCGCGGGGGATGGCGATGCTCGACAGATTCCGCCGAGCGGCTAGGCTGCGGGCAGTCGAAATGCGTTACGGACTTGTCATCTATTGGAGCAAGGCGGATAGCACCTTTCTCGTTGAAGTCCCGGAACTTCCCGGCTGCATGGCTGATGGAGAGACTTACGAGGAGGCTGTCGCCAATGCTCAAGCCGTCATCTCAGGATGGTTGGAAACCGCGAAAGCGCTCGATCATCCGATCCCCGAACCCAAGTGCAAACGGGATTCCTTCCAGCCATGACTCCCGAGCCTCCCACGATCTATTTGTTCGCTGGCTGCAATGGCGCGGGCAAAACCACCTTTGCGCGGGCGTATCTCACGGCAGGATTTGATACTCCTCCCCGATTTTTGAATGCCGATGAGATCGCCCGAGGCCTTTCCCCATTCGCTCCCGAATCCGTCGCGTTGAAGGCGGGTAAGCTCCTGCTCTCGGAAATCGACGGCTGTCTCCGCAGCCATCAATCATTCGCCATTGAAAGCACGCTCAGCGGTCACGCGCAGGTCAGGATCCTGACCCGCGCCAGACTTCTCGGCTACCGCATCGAGATTTTCTATCTTTGGATCCCTTCGTCATCCGTCGCCATCAAACGCATTGCCCAGCGGGTGAAAAAAGGCGGCCACCCGATACCTAACAAAGACGTCGAGCGCCGTTACTCGCGAAGTCTCGAAAACTTCGTTCATTTCTATGCGCCCATCGCAGACATTTGGAAAGTT
The DNA here is from genome assembly GCA_041736495.1 of Akkermansiaceae bacterium. Lineage (GTDB taxonomy): Bacteria > Verrucomicrobiota > Verrucomicrobiia > Verrucomicrobiales > Akkermansiaceae > Luteolibacter. Next base: position 18,441 of record JBGSTM010000277.1, on the reverse strand, counting down.
TGGGATAACACCCAAAGGCCACCGACGTTGACTCTCTCCTCGACCCATGCCAATCTCCAGCAGTTGGAAAACCTGCTTTTGCCATGAAAATCAACGACAAGCCCACTTCCAGTGCGACTCCCCGCGTTCTTCTTACTCCGGATGAGCGTGACAGGGCCGCCGCCAAAGCCATGAGCAAGGCACTTCTCGCGGAGCACAAGCGCTGGAACATGCCGTTCATCACTTGGAAAAATGGCAAAGTGGTGAGCGTGAAGCCTTGATCCTTCCCAACGCCGCAAGGCTGATCAATGGGACGATGATCGACCGAAGGGTGGGATGCCGAGGGAAATGCGTTTCAGGCGGACGGCTGAGTGCGCGAGGTCGAGGGAGGCTGCGGCTGCGGCGTCGGTCATTTTGCCAAGGACGGCGATCTCCTTGAGTGTCCAGTCGGTGAGAAGTTTTTTCGGGCGCTTTTGGGTGAAGGGAGGGATGCCGAGTTTGCCCCGTTTCCAAGCGACGGAGGCTTTGTTGATTCCGGTTTTTAGGGCGACATCGCCGTCCGGCATCTTTCCGAGGAGGGCGATTTCCTTTTTCGTCCAGTAATGCCAGGTCTTGGACTTGCGGGCGTAGCACCGGATCCCGAGATCGACCCGCTTTTTATAAACGGAGAGGATGTTCATGCCGTGAATTCGGGCGACTTCACCGTCGGGAACTTTGCCTAACAAGGCGATTACGGCAGGGGTCCAATTAACAGTTTTGGGAGGTCGCGAAGCGGGGATGCCGAGTTTTTGGCGCTTTTCGAAAACGGTGCCCATACATAAGCCGAGTTTCCTGGAAAGGGCGGCATCGGGGATCGTTCCGAGCATGGCGACTTGCCTGCGGGTCCAGATATACTGCCTTCCGTTTTTTAATGGCTTGGAGTTCATGGGTAAGGTGGCCGGGTCAGGGGTTATGGATTCAAATGGATGAATCGCGAGGCAGGACCGCTTTGAGCTCGGCGATTTCGGATTCGAGGCTGGCGAGTCGTGCCTCGATGGCGCCACGCCAATCGTTTTCAGCAGGGGTGTCGGCTGCTGCGGAAGGAGCATCGATGAAGGACGCGCTGTCCGCGGCGGCGGGTGACAGGAGGTGGGCGAAGGTCTCGACCCGGCGGCCATCGCCGACCGGGATCCGCCTGACGAGCGGGCCGTGCGGGTATTCGATGAACCACGTGAGCGTCTCTTCCACTTCGTCCAGGGAGGAAAAGGTGTGGAGACGATCGGTGCGCTGGCGGATTTCGCCGGCGCTCTGGGGTCCGCGAAGCAGCAGGACGGTCAGGACGGCGCGCTCGCCCGGCTGCATGCTCAGCACGTCCTGGAGGCAGTGTTCGAATTTCGGGGCTCGGCCGCAGAGGGTCTTTTCGACGAGGTATTTCTCCGAGAGTCCGCGAAGGGCTTCCGAAACTTCCTCACCGGTGAAGTGGGTGATGGGGTCCCGGCTGGAGGTCTGGTTGCAGGCGATGAGAAGGGAGTTGTGGGTGAGCGGGTAGCTGCCGGGAGTGAGGATTTCCTTTTCCAACAGGCAACCGAGAACACGGGCTTCTTGAAAGGTGAGCTGGATTTCAGGGAAGTGCTGCATGGTCGCGCCGGAGAGTAACGACGGCGCGCCGCAGACCACCATGAGAAAGCGCGAGAGTGGGTGGCAATTTGGGTGAGCCTGTGAGAGCGGTCTTGGCAAGAAGCAGCGCAGACGAATCATCACGAAATAACCGTCAGTGGCTGGGTGGTCTTCCAGTTGCCGCGGGTGAAATCCGGGAAGTCCTGCGGCATGCCGTCTTCCTTGACGGATTTTTCGCTTGGCGGGGCGAGCGCCGACAAACTTCGAGCCGCCGGCTGGATCCCGCAACACAGCCTGGAAACAGGCCTCGGTTCGACTCTCGATTTTTTCGGCAACCTGTCGAAACCCACCGTCGACCCACCTTGAGGGCAAGCCTCCTGAACGACTTGGTCCCTCGCGCCACATCTGCGGTCCCACGTCGTTTCACTCATCCAAACTGCTCGTCGTGATGCACCTGCGATGGCCGCGATGATGGCCTCGTGTCGGGCGGGTGCAGCGTTTGGTCCTGCGATGACGGACCGAAGGGCCCGGTCAATCCGATCACTTCAAGCGGTCGTGCCAGTTGAAGATCATGGCATCCGTAGGGAATAGGACTACCCATCCCCGCGTCGTAAGGTCATCATCACCCCATTCCTGTGAACGACATTCCCATTGAAGACCTGATGCAGTATGCCGATTCACTCTATCGATTCGCGCTTTCGCGGGTGAAGGACCACCACCTCGCGGAGGACCTGGTGCAGGATTGCCTGACTGCCGGGTGGCAGAGAATTGACAGTTTTGACGGCCGCTCCCCACTCAATACCTGGCTGATAGGGATCATGAAATTCAAGGTGATCGACCACTACCGGCGCTCCAGACGCACACCCACGGACCAGAGTGCCGGGCCGTGTGACGAAAACGACGCCCTGGATGTCCTGTTCGATTCGCATGGCTCGTGGAAAGTCGACCCTAACTACGGGCTTGAAATGCTCGCCAGCGCTCCCGACCAGATCGCCTCCCAAAAAGAGATTCTGGACTGGATCCGCCACTGCCTGGCCAAATTGCCGGAACGTCTCAGGATCCTGTTCAGCCTGCGTGAGGTGGATGGCCTCGACGTTCCCACCGTCGCATCCGCCGCCGGAGTGACGGCAGGCAGCGCGGCCGTGCTCCTGACACGGTCCCGCCAGCGGCTGCGATCCTGCCTTCAGGAAAACATGATCCAGCCATGAAATCCGCTCCGCAGATTCCGCCACCCCATCTCACCTACCGGGTGTCGCATGCGATGATGGGACGGCTCCTTCCATTGCTAGGCCAGTCCTGCAAGGCCAACTTCGAACTCTGTTCCAAACAAATGGACCTGAAGCTCACCCCCGGTGAATCGTTCCGTTTGCGTTTCCACCTGATGATCTGTGGCATTTGCCGTCAGTTGCCGGCCCAGTTCCGGGGGGTGCGTGCTCTTGTCCGCGCCTGCGGACACGATCACGGTGGCGAAGAGCTCTCTCAGGAGCAACTGGCTCCAGCCGTGAAGGAGCGGATTGCCCGACACTTGAAGGAACTCCCAAAACCAACACCACCTAACAAACCGTCATGAAAAACTCCCTGCCCGACGTTTCCGTCAAAGCCGCCCGCGGGGTCACGCCGCCGGCCACCCCCTGATCCATCGGAAAAATTCGTTCCAGGGTGTTAATCCCCCGCCGTATCAGACGACTTCCGCGTGAAGACGCATTGCAACATGATGACTCCATCCTCTGAATCCGCCACCCGCGAGCGATACGCGGCGGCCGCCGCCAAGCCCGAAGCCGCGCTCTGCTGTCCGGTCGACTACGATCCGCAATACCTGAAGGCGATCCCCGCCGAGGTCATCGAAAAGGACTATGGCTGCGGCGATCCTTCCAGGCACCTCCACCCCGGCGAGACCGTGCTCGACCTCGGATCCGGCACCGGGAAAATCTGCTTCATCGCCTCTCAGGTGGTCGGACCTCACGGGAAGGTGGTCGGCGTGGACATGACCGACGACATGCTGGAAGTTGCCCGCCGCAACGCGCCCATCGTCGCGGAGACCATCGGTCACGCCAACGTCGAGTTCCGCAAGGGCCGCATCCAGGATCTCGCGCTCGATCTGGAACTCCTCGACCAGAAGCTCCGCGATAATCCGATCTCCGACGCCAATGCCTATCTGGCAGCCGACGCGCTCGCCGCGGAACTCCGGGTCAAGCACCCGCTCGTTGCCACCGGCTCCGTCGACGTCGTCGTTTCCAACTGCGTGCTGAACCTCGTCGAGACCCACCTCAAGCGCCAGCTCTTCGAGGAGATATTCCGCGTTCTGAAAAAAGGCGGGCGGGCCGTGATTTCCGACATCGTTTCCGACGAGGAAATTCCATTGCATCTCCAGAACGATCCCTACCTCTGGAGCGGCTGCATCAGCGGGGCCTACACCGAAGAAGGGTTTCTCCAGGCGTTTTCCGACGCGGGATTTCATGGGATGGAAATCCTCAAGCGCGACGAAGTCCCGTGGCAGACGGTCGAAGGCATCGAGTTCCGCTCCGTCACCCTCCAGGCTTGGAAAGGCAAGCAGGGCCCGTGTTTCGAGCGCAACCAGGCGGTCATTTACAAAGGCCCGTTCAGGAAAGTCCTCGACGATGACGGCCATGCCCTGGAACGCGGCAAGCGCCATGCCGTCTGCGACAAGACCTTCAACCTCTATCAGCAGCCGCCTTACCGCGAGCACTTTGCATTCGTCGAGCCGATGGCTGCGGTCCCGCTGGAGGAAGCGAAACCCTTCGATTGCTCCGGCACCCGCGAGCGCCACCCGAAGGAAACCAAAGGCCACGACTACAACGCCACCACCGGGCCCACCAATTGCCGCGATGGCGGGGACGGCGCAAGTTGCTGCTAGCGCCCATGATCCTGATCCTCGCACTCACCGTCGCTCTCCTCGCCTTTGCAAACGGGGCCAATGACAACTTCAAGGGCGTCGCCAGTCTCTACGGCAGCAGGACCTGTGGCTACCGCAGGGCGATCATCTGGGCGACCCTGACCACGGCCGCAGGCAGCATCGCGGCATGGCATCTTGCTTCCGTGTTGTTGAAAAACTTCTCCGGCAAAGGTTTGGTTCCCGACCACTTGGTATCGTCACCAGCCTTCGCCCTCGCAGTGGCTTTCGGCGCGGGTGGCACGGTGTTGTTAGCCACACGCCTGGGATTTCCCGTCTCCACCACACACGGACTCACGGGAGCGATGGTCGGAGCGGGAATGAGTGCGGCTGCCGGCGGCGTGCAATTCAACATGCTTGGGAAAAACTTCGTTCTTCCCCTGCTGCTGAGCCCCGTGCTTGCGGTGGTCACCGGCGGAGTCATCTATCTGCTTTTAAGAAGCCTCCGCAAGGCCTCCGGAATCCGCGAGGAAACCTGCGTCTGTGTGGGCGGGAACTGGCAGCCCGTGATCGACCGGGGAGTTTCATGCACCGCTGTCCAAGGCCTAACCGTCGAAACCGGTACGACTCCGGAGTGCGAGCGGCGGTATCACGGCAAGTTTCTCGGAATCGAGGCCAAGGGTGCGATGGACACGCTCCACTTCCTCAGTGCCGGGGCGGTCAGCTTCGCCCGCGGGCTCAATGACACCCCCAAGATCGCGGCGCTTCTTCTGGTCGCCGGGACCCGGGAACCCCGTTGGACGCTCGTTCTGGTAGCCGCTGCCATGGCGGCGGGAGGCCTGCTCCAGGCCCGCCGCGTCGCGGACACCATGAGCCACAAACTCACCGACATGAATCCCGGCCAGGGCTTCGCCGCGAATCTGTCCACCGCCCTGCTCGTCGGCACCGCCAGTCTTCACGGGTTGCCTGTGAGCACCACCCATGTCAGTGTGGGCGCGCTGCTCGGCATGGGCACCGTGACGGGACAGGCAAAATGGAAGACCGTCCTGCCCGTGCTGGCATCGTGGATCGTCACCTTGCCGGTTGCCGCCTCGCTGGCCGCCGTTTTCCATCACTTTCTCCCGACCTGTCAGGCATGAACCCATTCCAACGAAAACTCCATGACCACGGCGTCCCGCTCGCCCGGGGTGGTTTCCAGACCCTGCAAATCAACGTCGGACGCAAGTGCAACCAGACCTGCACCCACTGCCATGTCGATGCCGGGCCCCACCGCACCGAAATGATGACGGAGGAAGTCGCGCACAAGGTCGGCGCATGGATCCGCGAGCATCGCCCGAAGACCGTGGACATCACCGGCGGCGCACCGGAACTCAGCGGTTTTTTCAACTACTTCGTGGAAACCGCCCGCTCGGCGGGTTCGCACGTGATCGACCGGAACAACCTCACGATCATCGAGACGAAATCCCATGCCTATCTGCCAGAATACCTCGCAAGGCATGAGGTCGAAGTCGTCGCCTCGCTGCCCTGTTATCTCGAAGACAATGTCGATTCCCAGCGCGGAAATGGCGTTTTTCAGAAGAGCATCAGCGCACTCAAAAAACTCAACGCCGTCGGCTATGGCACCACACTGCCGCTCACCCTCGTCTACAATCCCATCGGCGCGAAGCTGCCACCCGGCCAGGCCGAGCTTGAAGCCGATTACAAATTGGAGTTGAAGCAGCGTTACGGCATCGTCTTCACCCGCCTCTTCGCCATCACCAATCTTCCCATCGCGCGCTTCGCCGTCGATCTCCGCGATCACGGACAGTGGGACTTCTACATGGAACTTCTCGCCAACAGCTTCAACCCCGCCACCGTCGCCGGTCTGATGTGCCGCAGCACGATCAACATCGGCTATGAAGGCGAGATCTTCGACTGCGATTTCAACCAGATGCTCCGAATGCAGCAGCGCGCCGGAGGCAAGCCGCTTTTCCTCTGGGACGTCACCCCCGAATCGATGGCTTCCCGGGAAATACTCACCGCGAACCATTGCCTCGGCTGCACCGCCGGCCACGGCAGCAGCTGCACCGGGGCGCTTGAAAGCAATGAGACCGAATCCACCTGCCATGTCTGCTAGTTCCACGCTCGTGAAACCCACGGTTCTCATCCTGTGTACCGGCAATTCCTGCCGCAGCCACATGGGCGAAGGCATCCTGCGCGCGATTGCCGGCAACCGGTTCGATGTTCAAAGCGCCGGATCCCGCCCGGCTGGATATGTGCATCCGGTGGCCATTGAAGTCATGACCGAAATCGGCATCGACATTTCCGGACACGAAAGCAAGAGCCTCGAAAGATTCCTCGCTCAAACCGTCCACACCGTCATCACGGTTTGCGGCAACGTGGATCAGATCTGCCCCTCTTTCCCCGGCCAGGTGGGTAGAATTCACCATGCCTTCGACGACCCCGCGCACGTGGAAGGTTCACCGGATGAGATTCGCGCAGCATTCAGGCGCGTGCGGGATGAAATCCGGGCGTTTCTGGATACATTTACCGTGGAATTCACACGACCTTGAATTCATCGGCGGCGATGGTAGTGAACAGGGATCCATGCCCTCGTTCCCATCCATGACCATTCCCGAGTTGCGGCCGTACGCCGCTCTCATTGTCCTGGCGGCATTGCTCACGTGGGAAACGGTCCACCCTTTTTTCCGAGCACTGGAAGGTAAGGAACGTGTCCGGCACGGCTTCCGGAACATCCTTCTAAGTGTCCTCAACACCCTCGTCACCACCCTGGTTTTCGTAAGTCTCTGGTGGTCGGCGGCGGCTTGGTCGGCGAGCCACCAGTTCGGTCTCCTCCATTGGCTGACCCTGCCGACCTGGATGGAATGGCTCGCCGCGGTGCTACTGCTGGATGTGTGGACCTACTTCTGGCACCGCATCAACCACCGCATCCCGTTTCTCTGGCGCTTCCACCGCGTCCATCACTCGGACCCTCACATGGACGTCACCACCGCCAGCCGCTTCCACGCCGGGGAAATCATCCTGTCATCCATCCTGCGGGTACCGCTGATCATTCTGCTAGGCGTGAGTGTCGGACAACTCGCGCTTTACGAAATCCTCATGTTCGGCGTGGTCCAGTTCCACCACGCCAACATCAGCGTCTCCGCGAAATGGGACCGCGTGCTGCGTTGGTTCATTGTGACGCCTTACATGCACAAGGTCCATCACTCGCGCTGGCAGCCGGAGACCGATTCCAACTATTCCTCGCTGCTATCGGTTTGGGACCGGATCTTCCGCAGTTTCCGCATGACTGAAACCCCCGAATCCATCCGCCTCGGCCTCGGCGGGTTCGATACTCCCTCCTCGCAAACGCTCGCCGGGATGCTAAAGACACCGGCAGTGAATGTGAAGCGGCAGCCGCGCAAACCCACACCATGAAAACGACCGGTATCATCCGTCTGGCAGCTTTTCTATCAGTCGCTTGGATCGCGGCATGCGATGGCTCCCCGACCCCGGAAGCTGAGCTCGAGACCATGACCCGCAAGGTTGCGGGAAAATTCACGGAAGTCCGCCAGCTTTCCACCGCGGATCTGGCAGCGTGGCAGGCGGATCCCGCACGCAAGCCGCCGCAACTGCTGGATGCCAGGGAGCCTGCGGAATTCGCCGTCAGCCATCTGCCGGGAGCGATCCGCGTGGATCCGGAGGCGGACGCGGAACAGGTGCTTGCCAAAATCGACCGGGCCCGCCCGGTGGTCGTCTATTGTTCGGTCGGCTACCGCTCGTCCGCGCTTGCCCGGCGGCTCATCAAGGGCGGTCACGCCGAGACCATGAATCTGGCAGGATCGATTTTCAAATGGGCCAACGAAGGCCGCCCGCTGGTCCGCGACGGCAAGCCAACCCTCAAGGTGCATCCTTATGATGACAACTACGGCCGCATGCTGCGCGAGGAGTTCCGCGCCTACCGGTGATTTCCTCCGCAGCCACCCGTGAACGAAGAGTTCCTGCTAGGGAACCTGCCCGAACAGGGAGCGGTAGAACTGCCAGTTGGCAGGTCCCAGCCCCAGCAGGATTTGCATCGGATCATGCCCGACGCCGGGGAGTTCCCGGAAGGAATGCCGGATGTCGAGGGTCTCGAGGTGGGCGGACAGCGCCCGGTTGTTGGTGAGCATGGAATCCGCATCGCCGACGGCCATGCGGATCGTGAAGTTGGGCGGCAGCGAATCCGCACTCTGCTCGGCCTGCCGCCACGGACTCTGCGCCTCGAAGTAGGCCGTATCGTTTCCATACACATTCGCGAAGATCGTCTCGCGCACCGCAAGGGGTATCAGTGCCGTCTCGTCATTCAGGAAATCAAGTTGGAGAGCCCCCGCGCCCATCGTGGAAAAGCCGCGGAACATTCCGGCGAATTTCAGCCCGAGCCGTGCCGCGCCGTAGCCACCCATGCTGAAGCCCTCGATGAGGCGGCCTTCCGGCGTGGCCATGGTGCGGTAAGCAGCATCCACGTGCGGAATCAGATCGTTGATTAGAATCGATTCCAGCGGCGTCACTCCGTTTTTCGAATCGCACCACATGCCATGGGGCAGTCCGTTGGGAAAAACCATGATGACCGGGGGCATCAGGCCCAGATTCATGGCATTGGCATACAACTGGCTGATAGGAGCCACCCCTGTCACACCCGCGCCGGCACCGTGGAGCCAGTAAATGACCGGGAACCTCCGGTCCGGCTCGCTTGCGTAGGCTGCCGGAAGGTGGATATGAAAGCTCACCGGACGGCCGATCACACTGCTGGAGAACAAGCGGTATCCGGCATTGCCGGTATTGCCGGTGGCGGTCACCCATTCATCGACCGGATTCGGGTAGGTGCTTAGCCGGAAAAATCGCCCGGGAGACTCGCGGGGAAGCGCTACCGATCCAAGCGTTCCATCACCGGCCCAGAAGCGGGAAAGGTAGGTCCATTGTGATAGATTCCCGCTTTCCTCGACAAAGATCTGAAACCCCGCCGGCTTGTCAAAGGCGAGGGCGACCTCATCCGGCCGCAGTGGATTGAATGGCTGGATGCTCAACAAGGAAACGTCAGAAGCCATACAGCTCGTCATCGTGCCGGCGCAGGCGAACGGCAGCACGAGGCGGAGAAGCATCCGGAAAATTTCGTGTTTCATCTTGTGATCCGGCAGGGGTAAAATCAGGACATGGATTGCGTTCCGGCGACGCGGAACCGGTAGTTCGGGAAAACCCCGGCTTCCGAAGACAGTTGCTGTAAAAGAGCATTAACCTCCAACGAGGTGAACCCGAACGGTTTGCCCACAAGTGGAAATGGATGCCAGATGCGAAGGGCCAATTGCATCGGGTAGCAAACCAAGCTATCCTGCCGGAAATCGCGTACCGCGCGGCGAAGGTTTTGTTGGATTCAAGAAGGTCCCATCTAACGACCTGACCTGGGCCGCTCCAGCAGCAGGTGAAGCACGTTGTCCACAAATGCGGGATCCGCCGTCATGCCGACGTGATCCGTGAACACGAAGTAGGAGGATGTCCACGGGATCGGGCTCACGAGGCGGCCGGCAGCTTGGGCAGGTTTCCGCAAGTCCCGCAGAACCGAAGCCCGGGTGACAGTTCCGTCACCCGGGATCCAATCGATGATTTCCATTTCACCCCCGGCGGAGACTTGCACCCGACTGCCTGTTTTCACCGCGTCTCCGGCGAAGCTGTGGAGTTCAAGACCGGCCGGCAGGCGGGACTCGCGGTTGATGGCCCGGTGAAAGGCACGGGCGTTTCGCAGAAGCTTCTCAAGGTGCTCCCGAGCCCGGCGGTGAAAGTCCGCCGGCTCCGGAGTCTCGGGCATCAGCGCTGCCAGATCATCCACATACTTCGGATCCAGCAGCCCCCAACCGCGGCGCTCCCACTCGTTCACATCGTAGTAAGCGACAGGATGGCTATGCTCGTCGATCAACGCGCCATCCGGCTCCGGCGGCAACAGTTCATACACCGAAGGCATCGTCCCGATCGCCACCGCCTTGAATCGCGGCACCACGGGGCTGAGCCGGAAACCGTCCTTGATATCATTGAACGGATAGACCGAGCCACCGTTCGGAGTGCCGACGACGATCAGTTTTTCCACGTGACGCGCCCCCGCCCAGGTGACAGGCATGTCGCCATTGGCATCGAGCGGCCGGCCGCCATACATCAGGTAATAGCGCGCCACGAGACCGCCCATCGAGTGGGCGTTGATGTCGAACTTCACCGCGGCGGTGCTGCCGTAGAGGCGCTTGCGTTCGTTCGCCACATACCGGCGCTTTTCCTCGATGAACTCGCCGAGCCGGGCGGCGTTTTCCGCGCAGGACCGGCGCCAGTCGTAGGCAAACTGGAAACAGGTGAAGTGCTCGCTTCCATAGTCAATCGAGTCCGCCGCCACGAGCGAGGGATCGAGGTAGCCGCCTGCCCCGAATGCCGCAAGCATCTGCGAGTAGGCTTTGAAGCGGAAATTCAGACCCCACGCGATTTCCAGTTCACTCAACACACCCGCCGGCTTCACTCCATCGCGCGGCCATCCGGTGGAGGACACCGGCAACGCGAGGCTGCGCATCCCTTCCACCGAGCCATGGTCGACAGCCCCCTTCCCAAATCGCCCCCAGACGATCCTGCCGTCAGCACCTTCGACGAGTTTCGATCCGAGGATTCCCGGGATCACGATGATCGGATTGCGGTCGATATGGCTTTGCCGCGCCGCGGCGTTGTAGATCGTCCCGAGTTCGGGTGCCGGGGGACGATGGCCGCAGCCGGTCAAGCACGCGAGCATTGCCAAAAGTAACGCGGACTTCATGCTCGGGATGTTCCTGAACCCGGTCTCCGGATTCAAGCTCACGCACGACAGGCAGAGAAAATATATGTTCTAACCACCGTTAAGATTTCCCGCCTGCCAGGCGACTTGTCGTGAATCGCAATCCAGCCAACTCCCACATGATCTCCCGCTATTATCACTGGCTTCACGGAAAATGGCCTTCCGGGGCTGTGGAAAAATCGCCTGCCGTCCGCGACGACGGCACCTGCAACGTGCCGGGAATCCGGATCGTCGGCGACCTAACCGGGATTCCGCTGCTCAAATTCTCCGCTGATACCGGAGCCCGCGCCGTTCGCGGAATTCTCGCCGAATCCGGATTCACAAAAGGTGCCCCCGGGGACGAACCGCTCGACCTCGCCATCATCGGCGCGGGAGTTTCCGGGATCTCCGCTGCGATCGAGGCAAAGAAGGCCGGCTTGAACTTTCAAATTTACGAATCCGCCGAGGCCTTCTCCACCATCCGCAACTTCCCCCGCAAAAAACCGATTTTCACCTACCCCACCGACATGGTTCCGGAGGGGGAAATGAGGTTCCGGGCCACCGTGAAGGAGGAGCTTCTCACCGAGCTGACAGTCCAACAGACCGGGCACGGCATCGAGCCGGTCCCAGCCCACATCGAAAGGATCGAGCGCACCGGAGGCGGCCTGAAAATGCATTTCCTCAAGGGCGGGCCGGTGCTTGCGAAGCGGGTCATCGTGGCCATCGGCCGCACCGGAAATTTCCGCAAGCTCAACGTTCCGGGCGAGGGACTCGACAAGGTCAGCAACCGCCTTATCGATTCCAAAGGGTTCGACGGCAAGCAGGTGCTCGTGGTGGGCGGCGGGGATTCCGCGCTGGAAGCCGCTGTTTCTCTGGCAGAATCCGGCGCGAGCGTGGATCTCAGCTATCGCAAAAAGGAATTCGCCCGGCCCAAGGCCGGCAACCTCGAAAAACTGGAAACCCTCTCGAAGGAAGGAAAACTCCGCCTGCACCTCGGCACCAACGTCCAGGACATCGATGAAAACGAAGTGACGCTTTGCGGTGACAGCGGCTGCGACCAGGTGATTCCCAATGACTGCGTCTTCGTGCTGATCGGCCGCGAGGCTCCGCTCGACTTCTTCCGCCGCTCCGGCATCCACATCAGCGGTGAGCGCACACCCGGATTCTGGATGACCCTGGTGGGTGCGCTGTTGTTTTCCATCTGGCTCTATCATTGGAAAAAAGGTGGCAAGCTTCCGTTCGACGGGCAATTCCCCGCATGGCTGAATCCACAGCCCGGCAAGTTGCTGGCAGGCCTGCACGGCTGGTGGGACACTGCGGGCAGCTTCGGAAACATCATCAAGGGCTCGCTTTCCGAACCGGGCTTCTACTACTCGCTGGCCTACTGTCTTTGCGTGCTGGTCTTCGGGATCCGGCGCGTCCGCCGCCGGAAGACACCCTATGTGAAACTGCAGACCACGGTTCTAACGGCCATCCAGTGGATTCCGTTGTTCATCCTGCCCTATTTTGTCTTCCCTTATCTCGGGGCGAACGGGGCTTTCTCCCATGGCGGCGACGGCCAGTGGTTCGGCGAGACCTTTCTATCCAACGGTCCCGGCACCCCGCCGGACCAATACTGGCGCGCCTTCGGCTTCATCCTTGCCTGGCCGCTTTTCGTTTTCAACCTCTTCACGGACGCGCCGCTCTGGGGCTGGCTGGTCCTCGGCTTCATCCAGACTTTCGTCATCATCCCGCTCATCGTGTGGCGGTGGGGAAAAGGCGCCTACTGCGGCTGGATCTGCTCTTGCGGCGCTCTCGCGGAAACCATGGGCGACGCCCACCGCCAGAAGATGCCGCACGGGCCGTTCTGGAACAAACTCAACATGGTCGGGCAGGCGGTGCTTGCTTTTGCCTTCGTGATTCTAGCAGTCCGCATCATCGGCTGGGTCGTTCCGGGCTCCGGCCTCAACGCGATGTTCAAGACGCTGCTCTACACCCTTCCCGTCGGAAACTACTCCTACCTGGTCGATCTGTGGCTGGCCGGGGTGATGGGGGTGGCATTCTATTTCCACTTCTCCGGGCGCATCTGGTGTCGCTTCGCGTGTCCGCTCGCCGCATTGATGCACCTCTACGGGCGCTTCACGCGGTTCCGGATTTTTGCCGACAAGGACAAGTGCATTTCCTGCAACGTCTGCACTTCGGTCTGCCACCAGGGCATCGACGTCATGGCCTTCGCTAACAAAGGCAAGCCGATGGAGGATCCCCAGTGCGTGCGCTGCTCCGCCTGCGTCCAGAGCTGCCCGACCGGAGTCCTGAGTTTCGGCCGCCTGGGCAAAAAAACCGATGACGGATTCGAGAAAATCTTCGACACTCTGCCCGCCTCGCTGGTGCAGCTTGCCGAGCGCCGCAAGACCACCTCCAAGCATTGATCATGTTCCGCTGGCTTCTCGACATCGCGTTCTTCCTCTATCTGGCCGCCAGCGCGGGGCTCCTCCTTTACGGACTGAACTGTTATGTGCTGCTAACCCTCTTCGCCCGCCAGGCAAGGGAGACGGATGCCCGCCAGCGCAAGTTGGAGAAGGCGTGGAACGACGCCCATCCCGCGGGAGAATCCGCCAGCCTGCCGAAAATCACGACCCAACTGCCGCTCTACAATGAACTCAACGTTGCCGAGCGGGCGATCCGTGCGATCGCCGCGTTCGATTACCCGAACCATCTCCATCAGATCCAGGTCCTCGACGACTCGACCGATGAAACCCGCGAGCTCGTCGATCGCGTCGCTAGAGAGCTGAGAGCGGAAGGAGTCTGGATCGATGTCGTCCGCCGTGAGATCCGCCAAGGTTACAAGGCCGGCGCGCTCAGCGATGCGATGCCCGCCGCCCACGGTGAGTTCATCGCGATTTTCGACAGTGATTTCGTCCCCGCCCCTGATTTCCTCCGTGCGCTTCTCCCCCACTTCGCCGACGGGAGGACCGGGCTGGTCCAGGCGCGGTGGGGGCACCTCAACCGCGAGGAATCCCTGCTCACCCGCGCCCAGTCCGTGGGAATCGACGGCCACTTCGCCATCGAACAAACCGCTCGCTCCGCGAACCACCTGTTTCTCAACTTCAACGGCACCGCAGGCATCTGGCGGCGCGCCACCATCGAAGATGCCGGTGGCTGGACGGCCGACACGCTCACCGAAGACCTCGACCTGTCCTATCGTGCCCAGCTTAAAGGTTGGCACCTCGAATATGTTCCCCACGTAATCGCACCCGCCGAGCTGCCTGATACCTATTCCGCCTTCAAGAGCCAGCAGTTCCGCTGGGCCAAGGGCTCCATCCAGACATCCATCAAGCTGTTCCCGGAAATCTTCGCCTCCGAGCGCAGCCTCTTCGCCAAGCTTCAGTCCGTTTTCCATCTCTGCCACTATTTCGCCCATCCTTTGATGCTCGCCGTTGCGCTGTTAGCCCTGCCCACCCTGGAATACTTCGGAGGCTCGATCCACCAGACCTGGTTGATCGTCTTCTCGATCCCACTGCTTGCATCCACGCTCGGACCTACCGTGCTCTACACCATCAGCCAGCGCTACCTTTATCCGAAGGACTGGCGCGGACGCATTTTGCTGCTGCCGGTGCTGGTGCTGGTCGGGTTCGGCATCTGCCTTTCTAACACGCGCGCCGTATTGGAAGCGGTTCTCGGCGTGAAAAGCGGATTCGTCCGCACGCCGAAAAGCGGATCCACCCGCGCCAAGACCTACCGGGCGCGGCCCACCGCCATTCCGCTGCTGGAGATCTCCGCGGGCATCTACTGCATCCTCAGTCTCGCGGCTTTTCTCCGCGCCGGCTATTTCGGCATCGCGCCGTTCCTCTTGCTTTACACCGCCGGTTTCCTAACCGTCGGCATCTCCAGCCTGCGTGAACAACTCCGTCCCGCGTGATTCATGGCCTGCCGATCCATCATCTGGGTCGCCTGTCTGATCCTCGCTGCCGGCATCAGTGCCATCTGGGGACAACTTCCCGCACTCGACAGCGCGCCGCTTTCGCGCGTTTTCCTTTTCGCCTCGCTCGGGTTCCTCTCGCTGCCACTTTGTTTCGCTTTTCCCGATACCAACCGCCGCCGGTCCACGGTCATACTGATCGTGGGTGCTCTCCTTCTTCGCCTCACCCTGGTTCCCGCCCCGGTTTCCGACGATGTGAACCGTTATCTCTGGGAGGGAAGGCTCACCCTCGCGGGGGAAAACCCTTTCGCTGCCACCGCCGACGATCCGGTTCGCGAGGCTTACCGCGACGGCTACTGGATGGCCATGAACCACCGCGACCGGCCCACCGCGTATCCGCCCGGCATCCAGTGGATCATGGCCGGAGCGGTTGCCATCGCCTATCACCCGCTCGGCATGAAGGCGCTCGCCCTGCTAGGAGATCTGCTGTGCCTCGGTTTGATCCTGCTGATGCTCGAAAAACGCGCCGCCCCCGTCCGCTGGGCCGGATTTTACGCCTTCAACCCGCTTGTCCTAACCGCTTTTGCCGCGGAAGCCCACTTCGACAGCTTGATGGTCGCCGCGGTTTTCGCCATGATTCTTGTCGACCATCACCGGCGGCCGGCATGGGTTTGGCTGTTCCTCGGTCTGGCCATCCAGATCAAGCTCGTCGCCATCGTGCTCGCCCCGCTGCTGGTCACCCGCCGCAACTGGCGCGGCGCATGGGCGATCGTTCCCGTGCTTGTCCTGCCCACGCTGCCGTTTCTATCTGAAATCGACCACTGGTGGGCGGGCGTCATCCGGTTCGCAGGCGGCGGCGCGTTCAACGGTCCGCTCTTCACCGCGCTGGGCTTGCTGGGTCTGCCACCCGGGACCGCGCGCTTGATCTGCATTTCCGCATTCGCGGTAGTGGCGACCGCCATCTTCCTTGCAAGCTTGCGCGGGCTTCCGCTCATCCGTTCGGCATCCGTCATGCTTGGAGCACTTCTCGCCTGCTCACCGGTAGTCCACTTCTGGTATCTAACCTGGCTGCTGCCTTTCGCCGCCCTGCGGCCATCGTTCGCCATGGCCACCACGTCCGTCACCATGGCCGGCTATTTCATCGCGTGGCATACGCAGGACCTCCATGGCTGGTGGGGTTATGGCCATGGCACCGCCGCAATCATCTGGCTGTTGCCGGGGATTGCATTTCTCGCCCAGCACCGACCGTGGTTGGCCCGGATCCGCCGGATTTTTCAAACGCCCGCTGTTGAAGAGACCATGTCGCGCCTCTCCATCGTCGTGCCCACCCTCAATGTCGGCCCCGATCTCCCGCGTTTCATCTTCGGTCTGCGCGCCACCGCTCTGCCGGACACCGAAATCATCCTCGCGGATGGCGGCTCCACCGACAGCTCGCTCGCGTCGATCCGTGAAACCGTCATCCACTCCACTCCCGGGCGCGGCCAGCAAATCGCCGCAGCCATCGCTGCCGCCACGGGCGATTGGATCTTGATCGCCCATGCCGACACTCACCCTGCCGAGGGCTGGCACGACCGCCTTCAACTCGCCATCCGCCAGCATCCGCAGGCTGCCATGCTTGTGCTCGGACAACGGTTTCTCCCACCGTCCCCCCCCACCCTCTTCATTGAAGCCCTCAACGAACTTCGCGTCGTCTTCGGCGGCGTCGCATTTGGCGATCAGACGATGGTGATCCGCCGTCGCGCGCTCGAAGGTTGCGGGGGCTTCCCCGCCCAACCGCTGATGGAAGATGTCGAGGTCAGCCTGAGGCTCCAGGCATGCGGCGAAGTCATTTATCTCGGCCAAGAATGGCAGGTTTCCGCGAAAAAATGGCATGACGGTTTCATCCGCAGGCTGACCCTCATCCTGCGGCTCATGACCACCTATCAGCTAGTGCGGCTCCGCAGTCCCGAACACGCCCGACGCCTTTCCGAGCGCCTTTATGGGGAATATTATGCCAAGCCCATTCGAAGGCGGATTTAGGAAAATTTCGCTTTCGTGTTAAGTGGAGAGGTATCGGCTGCGACCCATCATCAGTGAGAACACATCATACCCTCCCGCTCCTTGCGGCTGCTGCCGGAATCTTCGCCCTCACCATGGCCACCGGTGAGGAGACGCCCGCTCAAATGGAACTCAGGAAAAAGCTGACGCCCATCCAATACAAAGTGACCCAGGAGAATGGCACCGAGCGTCCGTTCCAGAACGAATATTACAATAATCACCAACCTGGAATCTACGTATGCATTATCAGTGGAGAACCTCTTTTCAGCTCGCAGGACAAGTTTGACTCGGGCACAGGCTGGCCGAGCTTTACCAAACCCGTTTCACCCTCCGTCCTTAAAAGCGAAAAAGACACTTCCGCGGGGATGACTCGTGATGAGGTCCGCTCGGCCAAAGCCAATTCCCACCTGGGCCATGTCTTCAATGACGGCCCCAAGCCCACCGGGCTCCGCTACTGCATCAACTCCGCCGCCCTGAAATTCATTCCTGCGGAGAAACTTGTGGAGGCCGGATTCCCCGAACTCGCCAAAACATTTACCAGGAAAGAATCCACCAAGTGAGAATCACCGCACTCGCACTATCAGCCGCCCTTCTGTTTCCAGCGCTCCTCAATGCCGGAGAACTGCGAAAGGCCACCTTTGCCGCCGGATGCTTCTGGTGTGTGGAGGCGATTTTCGACCGGGTGCCCGGAGTGACGGATGTCGTTTCCGGCTATACCGGTGGCAAGGAAAAGGATCCCACCTACGAGCAAGTCGGCGCTGGCAGGACCGGACATGCCGAAGCTGTCGAGATCACCTACGATGCGGATAAGACCACCTACTCGAAACTGCTCGATGTGTTTTGGAAAAGCCATGACCCCACCGACGGACGCGGAGTCGCTCCGGACTTCGGTAAACAATACCGCTCCGCCCTGTTCTACCGCACTCCTGAGGAAAAATCCGCCATCGACGCGTCGATAAGCGCGTTGGAGAAGAAGTTGGGCAAGAAGGTCGCCACCCAGGTCACCGCGTTTGAGAAGTTCTATCCGGCGGAAGGCTACCATCAGGACTATGTGAAGCTTAACCCGAAGAATTCGTATGTGAGGAATGTTTCGATTCCAAGGTTGATCGAAGCGGGGTTCAAAGAGTGACCTGATTCACTCAGAGACGGCCGCGCAAATTTTTTTCTGTAAAATCTTCTGATTGAGATCTGGGCTGCTAGAGTTTTGTGGTTAGTTCGGTTGTTGTTTTTTGGTTTCGGGTTGGAGGTAGATTTTGCCCGTTTCCCATTCTTCGGAGATCTCGATGA
>JBGSTM010000204.1:0-15561 GCA_041736495.1 Akkermansiaceae bacterium | reverse complement strand
CTCGGTGCCGGGACGCGCGGCGCCATCAGTCTGGTGCGCATCGGCAAGGCCTTCGCCGCACTCGACGGGCGGGACTTCGTCACCCCGGACGACATCAAGCGCGCCGCGCTTCCCGTGCTGCGCCACCGCGTCCAGCTCACCCCGGAAATCGCCATCAGCGGCGAGGACGTGGACGACGTGCTGCGCGCCATCGTCGAAAGCGTGCCGGCTCCGAGGAGATAGGAGCGGAGCGAGGAACTTCATTCCGCCCGCGAAGCGAGAAGCCCAAGAGCCGACCAGCAACCTTGAAAGGAAGATGAAGAACCACGGAATGCACGGAATGCACGGGAAATGAGGATACTATAAAAAATTTTGTGTCACCTTTGGGATGATGGGCCCATTCCTTTCCAATCAAAAATCATCATTCCATGCTTATCCGGTCTCCTGAGAAACGGACGACGATTTCCAATAAGGAAGGCAGGAAGGACGGAAAAGAGGCCTGCAAACGCCACCTTCCTGCTTTCCTGCCTTCCTCATTGGTTTTTGGTGGTGCGACCGGACAAGCAGGAATCATTCATCATTCCTCCTCTTCCG
Source organism: Akkermansiaceae bacterium (assembly GCA_041736495.1). Lineage (GTDB taxonomy): Bacteria > Verrucomicrobiota > Verrucomicrobiia > Verrucomicrobiales > Akkermansiaceae > Luteolibacter. Next base: position 14,988 of record JBGSTM010000204.1, on the reverse strand, counting down.
CGGCCGGCCGCTGCGCACCTCGCTGTGCGGCACGAATCCCAGCGCCCGGATCAACCCGCAGTCGTCGCCGTATTCCGGTTCCGCACGCACGCCGCAGGCCACTTGCCTGAGCTTGGCCGCCAGCTTCCGGTCCGCCTTGTTCCGCTCCAGCCGCAGGCCCCGCAACGAGACTTCCATCGCCAGCACCCGCTCGCGTGCCTTCCGGGCCTCTTCCACCTCCGCGCCCAGTTCCTCATACCCGATGCCCGCGAAGTTTTCCTGCTCCGGAGCCTGGTGTTTCCAAACCATGAGGAATCGTTTCCCACGTTCGAGAATGTGTGCGCCGCGTAGTTTCTCCATGTTCTTCGGATTGAGTGCCGGTGGATCGCATGCCGCCCGGAAAAAATCAATGCCGCAGACGTCCGGCCCGGATTTCCGCTCCCGTTTCCAGCCGTCCGCCCGCTTGAACACGCCGCACGGGCGCAAAAAATTCGATCCCATCGCGTCAGGAACGGATTTTCACCGCCCGTGCAAGGCGCTCGGGCACGGAAAACCGCTTCCCATCGCGATGGGAAGGGATTTCCGGCGGCCATACACGCGGTAACGGCGTCTGAAATTCGATCCCATCGGCCCTGGCGCGGGTTTTTTCACCTGCCGCAGGCTGTCGCGGTGCTTCCGCACGGCATAACCGTGCCGTTACTCAGCGCCGCCATCCCCGGGACCGCGGCCTTCCAGCCCGCCCGCGATGCGAAGAGCCCACGAAAAGCCAAAGAAGCCCCGGAGCGCGGAACTTCATTCCGCCCGCGAAGCGAGGAGCCCACGAAAAGCCAATGAAGCCAGCCGGAGCGCGGAACTTCATTCCGCCCGCGAAGCGAAGAGCCCAGGAAAAGCCAAAGAAGCCCACGGAGCGCGGGATTCATCCCGCCCGCGAAGCGAGGTGCACATGAAGCTCCCAAGAAACGCCAAAGAATCCCGGCGGAGCGCAAAACTTCAATCCGCCCGCGAAGCGAGAAGTCCAGGAAAGTTGACGGTTGAGAGTGGATGGTTGAGAGACAGAATCCTCAACCCATTCAAGATCCATCATTCAAAATTCTCCCCATCGGTCCCTGCTCTGCGCCTCCTCTGCGACCCTTGCGCCTTGCGGTTCAATCTCCCAATCCCCAATCTCAAATCTCCAATTTCCCTTATTCTTTCTCCTCGCCATCTATCACCCCAGCCGCTTTCTTAACTCCGTGCTTCTCGCCGCTGCCATCGAACGTCTCTACGACCTCCGCGTCGGCACCACGCCGGTGGAGCAGGGGACGCCGCACGAGAAACCGTGTCGCGGCGCGTCGTCGGCCCTCGCTAAGCACCCAGCAGCAGTCCGGCCGCGGGGACCGCTAACGAGCCGCTTCCCCTGTGTTGAAAGCAGAGCTCAAATCACTTAGCGCACCTCTCATCCATGCCCGCCAAACAACGAAAAACTCCCAGGTCCAATGTCCGTCGCGACTTCTGCGGAGCGCTCGATGACAAGACCAACGGCTTGCTTGGAGTCCGGAGTCAGCTGCCGGGCAGCGGCCCCTCTGGTGATTTTCTCGCAGATCCGGGAATATTCGAGCAGAAATGTTCGTAGTCCCCGGTCAACCGCGGCATGGCCCTATCAACTATTTTTAACCAGAATGACCACTCCCCCTGAAAAAGAAAGCGTCGCAACTTGCCTTAGCGAACTTAATCAAACGATTGACGAGGAAAAGGAGCATCTCAATGAGGAAGTCGCCCAAGCCATGAAGGATGGTGAATACGATACAGCGACGGCTGTGATCCAATTCACCAAGCGCCTGCTGGGGTTTCAGGCCGAAGTTGAGGCCTTGATCGAAAAATGGGAGGAGCTCGATGGCATTGGCGATCTGGCGACTCCAAAAGTCCGGCAGGTCATCCGCTCCCGATTCGTGCAAAGTAAGTCTCCCGGACGGATCGCCCGGTTGCAACAAGATCCCCCCACTGGCCTGAACGGTTCACATCTCCATTGTTTCCATATTCTCGAAACTCTGGAGGAGATGGGAGGAAGAGCGCCTAATCAGGACGTCACTGCGGCTGTTAACAAAAAGATCAAAATGCTCTATCCTGCATTTAAACAGGCGAAAGCTTTGATGACGCATCATGGCTGGACGAATTATACCGGTTCTAATCAGGCTCTGGAAATTTCTGCCAAAGGAGTGAAATGGCTGGAGAGCCAGAAGATCCAGGTCGCGGACAAGTACGCGGGTCAAAGCCAAGACATCCCACCCAGTTCAAGAAGCGAAATGAAGCCTCAACCATCCGTCGATGCCGGACCGGAAGACGGAGCCAGAAAATCCGTGACGCCGGTATCCGACGATGAGGATTTCGACCAAATCTGAGAACTAACCGAGTGCCGCTCAATCAACTTCAGCTCCAGCTTTCTTACCGCACCGGTCGTGGCGACATGGTGAAGGATCTTTTCGTGCCTTGCCTGGAGCAATCCATCCTCTATCGCCGGGCGGCCGGTTATTTTACCAGTTTCGGTCTCGGACTCGCGGCCCGGGGAATCGCCAGCTTGGCCTCCCGAAGGGGCGTGATGCGGTTGGTGGCGTCGCCCCATTTGGAGCCGGGGGACGTGGAAGCGCTCAAGACTGCGGCGGAACGCCCTCAAGATGCCTTGCGGGCGATCGTCGCACGGAGCATGACCGAGATTGAGGATGCGCTTCTGCAAGACCGGCTCAATGCCCTGGCTTGGCTGGCGGCCTCCGGGTGTCTTGAAATCCGCCTGGCGCTGCGGCTTGATGGGGACGGCAACATCTCACGCGGTATCTTCCATGAGAAAACCGGCATCTTCACCGATGAGCAGGACGAGCACGTCGCCTTTTCCGGGTCGTCCAACGAGACGGCGGGTGGACTGGTGGAAAATTTCGAGAGCGTCGATGTCTTCCGCTCCTGGATCGATCCCGACGAACGCGTGGCTCAGAAGATCAAGGTTTTCGATTCGCTCTGGAATGACACGACTCCCGGACTCCGGGTCATCGATTTCACAGCAGCCGGCAGCGAACTCCTGGAATACTTCCGCGATCCGAAACGGCCGCCGCCGGGATTCCTTTCGAGTTCGGTGAATGACGCCGGTCACGGCGAGTTCTTCCGGCCGCCGCCGGGCTTCGATCTCCGGCTCTATCAAGGGGACGCCATCCGCGCCTGGAGCAAGGCCGGCGGCAAGGGCATTCTCGCGATGGCCACCGGATCGGGAAAAACCGTCACCGCCCTCGTGCTCGCCAGCAAGGTGGCGGAGAAGAACACACCGCTGGTCCTGATCGTCGTCTGCCCTTTCATCAACCTTTGCAAACAATGGCTGCGTGAAATGGCCGCCTTCGGCCTGCATCCGGTCGCCTGTTACGAAGGTCGCCAGCGCTGGGAAACTTTGCTTGAGGAAGGCTATCAGCGTCTCGCCGCCGGACTTTCCAAGGTCCACGCCATCGTCACCACCAACGCCACCTTCCAGAGCGATGCGTTCCAAGCCCGGATCCGCCCGCGGGTGGATGGGTTCCATCACCTGCTGATTGCCGATGAGTGCCACAACCTCGGGGCCGAGAATATCCAGAAGTCGCTTCCCGAGGGCATCCAACTCCGCCTCGGCCTCTCCGCCACTCCGGAGCGCCACCACGACCCGCTCGGCACCCAGGCCATCGTCGATTACTTCGGCGGCGTCGTTTACGAATTCACGCTCGCCCGCGCCATCGCCGAAGGGCAGCTCTGCCAATACCGCTACCATCCCGTCCTCGTTTCCCTCAGCGATACCGAAGCAGAGGAATATGCGGAAATCACCGCCAAGCTCGGGCGGATGATCGGCGGAAAGGACAAGGACAAGAACGAGGAAATCGGCCAGGCTGCCATGCGCCTGCTCATCCGCCGCGCCAGGCTGCTCGGTAGCGCGGTGAACAAACAGGACGCTCTCGACCGGGTCATCAGCTCGCTTCCCGAGCGCCCCAAGAAAGCGTCGTTTTCCCGCAAACGAGAACGAATGTCTTCTGTTAAATCCCGACCACTCCGATCTTCACAAACGGCTCAATTTAGAAAACCACGCTCAATTGCTGGCTAGTGTGGCCGCTAGCCGATAACGTCGCTGGCAACCAAGCATGGATTCGGAGACTTCAGTCTATTATTCGCAAAACGCCAGCAAACTAGCGGAACAATATGCGACGGCAGTCCACACGCTGGAGGACTGCTTGACCTCTGTATTTGCGCGATCCCATAAAATTCTCGACGTGGGTTGCGGCACGGGCCGGGATTTGTCGTTTTTGCTCGGCAATGGCAAAGATGCCTACGGTGTCGATCCATCAAGGGAAATGCTCGTTGCCGCTCATCAAGCACTTGGAGCGCGGGGTTTTTCAAGCGAAGGCCGACTTTTCGTCGGTTCGCTCCCAGATCTGAGTCAGTTTGCTGAATCTGAATTTGATGGAGTCCTTTGCTCGGCGGTCCTGATGCATCTTCCCGAGGAGGAGCTTTTTGATGCAGTTTACGCGTTGCGGCGGGTCTTACGCCCTGGCGGAACACTTTTGGTTTCAGTTCCTGTCACAAGGAGCGATGTCGATCCTATCACTCGCCGTGATGGCGGCGGGCGACTGTTCACCGAATTACCTGCTCCCAAACTTCAATTGCTTTTCGAACGTGTTGGCTTCGTTGTGAGAGAATCGGAACAAGTTGAGGATTCGCTCGGACGCAGCGGCATCAGTTGGTCCATCACCGAGTTCCGTCTCGAAGAATCCGCCGACCGACCGCTTCATTTGGTCGAGAGCATCCTCAGCCGCGACAAGAAAGACGCCACCTACAAACTCGCTCTCTTCCGGGCGTTGGCCGAGATCGCGCAAACCCAGCATCATCTCGCCGCTTTCACGCACGACGGCAAGGTGAAGATACCGGTACAGGCAATCGCTGACAAATGGCTTCTGTATTACTGGCCGATTTTCGAAAGCGAACTCTTCATTTGTCAACGCACCGGCGAGAAACAAGGTGCCGCGAACGGTGTCGCAATCCGACGGCCCCTGTTGGCGTTGATCGATTGTTTTCGCTCGTCTGGCGGGATGAGCGGATTCCACGCCGGCCTCAACAGCGGAAAACTCTCTCCGGAAGCAGAGAGACTCTGGAAACAAGCTCGCTCCAAATTTCAAAGCACAATCCACACCATGCCCGTCCGGCACGCGGGTGGAGGGAATTACAGCGTATTTCAATACGACCCTGCGGATAAGTCCGTCTGCATGGATTCAAATCTCTGGCGCGAACTTTGCCTGACGGGAAGCTGGATTCAGGATGCCACCATTTTACGATGGGCCGAGCTAACCGAACAGCTCAGTAAGGGCGCTGTTCGGGCAAGCACGGTAATCGATTGCCTTCTCGCCATCCCTGATCCGGCCAGAAACGTCAATGATGCCAAAGGCTATTACAGCAAACTTGGGGAACGTGTCTGCGTTTGGTCAGGAAGTCCGCTCAGCGACGGGCGATTCGACATCGACCACGCGATGCCGTTTTCCCTCTGGCGTAATAACGAACTCTGGAACCTCTTTCCTACCGACCCGGCGATCAACAGTAACAAGAGCGATAAGTTGCCGACCTACTCCATCTTGAATCGGCGTCGCGAGGCGATCATCGACTATTGGCAAGGGCTGAACGATGCTCTTGGAGAGCAATTCAGTCGTGGAGCGCAGACTCTGCTGGGTCGTGATTCGTTCGCTCCTCAGAACTGGGAAAATCGATTGTTTTCACGTTTTGTGGAGGCCTTTGAGATTACAGCGGCCCAACGCGGAGCGCCCCGCTGGGAGATTGCTGGCGTTTCGGTAACCAGTCCGGTGCTTGTGAACGCAGGGCTATCAACGCGACATGACGCGGCAGCGGCAAAACTGGAAACGGATGAAGATCTTCAGACGATGCCCGGACCGCGCATCGTCCGCTTTTTGGAGGTCGGCAAGGGAGCGTTCAAAACCCATTTGCCCCTGGTGGGTGCCCTTGCCGCCGGACAACCTTTCCACGGTTTGGAGACAAGCAATCTCGACGACGCGCGTGATTTGGATTGGATCGCAGTTCCGGCCCGCTTGGCGAGGGAGCGGCGTTTTGTGGTGCGGATCGCTGGCGATTCAATGGAACCGTTTCTCCGAATTGGTGACCTTGTCGTCTTTGAATACCATCGATCACCGCGCAAAGACGGACAAATCGTGATTGCGAACATTCCAGAATTCGGCAGTGCTGACCACGGAGTGGAAACCATCAAACGAATCAAGCAAGACGCTGAGAACTGGATCTTCCAATCCGGTAATCCGTCGTATGCTGATTTTTCCGTACCAAAATATCTGACTGCCAGCCCGATACTCGGGATCATGATTGAGAAGCTGGGTGGAACCGGTTGATAGCTACATAAGAATAATTTATTCAATGATCATCAAAGAAGCTGACGAAAAGAAATCACAAATTGCTACCCTGGAGGCATTGGCCACAAGGCGTGATGCGAGTCCGGACGTCCGCAAGCGGATCGAACAAGAAATCCGGAATATCCGTTCAGGGATTAAGGGTGAAGAGGAGGCTGGCTATGAAATCAATTTTCACTTTGGGGCGTCGAAGAACTACGCGGTCATTCACGACCTGCGGATTGAAGTTGAAGGCAGAGTCGCTCAGATCGACCACCTTCTGATCGGGCGGTTCCTCGACATCTGGGTCTGCGAGACTAAAAGTTTCTGCGAGGGAATAGCGATCAATGAACAGGGAGAATGCTTGCGGTTTTATAACAACAAGCCCTATGGAATGGCTTCGCCCTTCGAGCAGAACAAGAAGCACATCATGGTATTGGGATCTTTGTTCAAAACTGGCATGGCGCAGCTTCCAACAAGGCTAGGGTTCGCCATCAAGCCGAACATGAGTAGCGTCGTGCTGGTGTCCAAGAACGCCCGCATCAGTCGCCCGATGACCAAAATCGCGGGTGTGGAGAGTATCATCAAAAGCGATCAATTCAGGTCAATGATCGACCGAGCCACAGACGGAGACAATAATCCTTTGACCTTGGCGAAACTGATCGGAGCGGACACGCTGGAAAACTTTGCGCGTGCCATCGCGGCCCAGCACAAGCCGATCGCATTTAATTGGGCAGCTAGGTTTGGATTACCTGAGATTTCGGCCGGTTGCGTTTCTAGTCGCACCGCTATAACGCAGGCCACGCCCTCGACGTTGCCTACTCAGGTTGTCGCGTCGATCTGTAGCGAAAATGAGGGAGCGCTCACGGAAGAGGTTAAGAAGCCGAAAAAGAAGCTAGTCTGTGCTACCTGCTCGGAAGCGGTGGAGCTTAAGGTAGCGAGGTTCTGTTGGTTCAACAAGGCAAGGTTCGGGGAGAACATTTACTGCCGGGAATGTCAGCAGTCGGTTTAGAACAGGCCCGGCACCATTAGGTGGGCGGATATCGATGGCCGCCTCCATTTTGCCGCGTTCATCATTTCTAATAGGGGCCGATTCAAAGTCGGTAAGTCTTTCGGTGCCACTCGAAATGTTTCGCGTCCGGTCTGAGCCGGGCATTGACATGAAAGCTCAGTGGCTGCCCGTGAAATCCTGACAGCAAGCGCCCGTGCGGTGATGACTCGGTGAATCGTCCGATTGCGACGTGAATCAGCAAGTCATCGTCTTTGGGAATCACCGTCCATAGTCCGGCATCGAACATCCAGTGGGCGTCGGGCGTGAGCGCGAGGCCATTGCGTGGATCGTCGTTGCCGCTGACGGCGTGCTGGTGGATGTGGGCAGCTTCGACGATGTAGCCGGTGGTGGCTTGCAGGCAGTAGCCAGTGAGAGCGCAGGTGTATTGGTAGCTGGAATCGACTTCGGCTTTGAAGCGGCTGTCTCGGCCTTTTTTCTGTCTGGCTTTGAAGGCCTCGCGGTTCTCGGCGAATTCAGCCATCTCGGCGGTGTCCGGCACGGGCAGACGGAAACGCGCGCAGATTTCGGCCTGTTCGGGAGGTGTGAAGTAGGTGGCGATAAGCACACGCCGCGCGGCGATGCGGAAATCTGGGTCTAGCAAGCAATCGTAAAAATCAGAATCCAAATGACAGAGGCAGGTGGTGAGCTTGGATTTCGACGGATTGCCATGTTCGTCAAACCGCTCCCAGATCGCATCGCGGTCGCTGCCGAGCGCGTTGAAGGGCATGGTGATTTCAGGGCGGTTTCCTCGTCGTTCCATCACGAGATTCCAGTATCCCCGGAAGCGAGTGACGAGATCGGCGTTGTAGGACACCCAACGGTCACGGAGGACGCCCATTTCAATGAGGTCCATCACGCTGAAGATCATCAGCGGCTTGTGCGGGGCGACACCGAGGCCGCGTGTTTTCGCCGCGTTGAGATTGGCGAGTTTGCCGAGCCAGTGGGCTTGCTTTTCTTTGTCCGATGGATGGGTCATTGCGGATGTTCCGTTGGAGGTGTGAGTCCGCAGAGATCCAGCAGACGGCGGGTTCTTTCTTCGCGGAGTGCGGTGCGGCTTTTGGTGTTAGTGGCTTGGTTGGCGATGGACCAGTCGAATTGGGAGATTTTTTCGAGGCAGGCGTCTGCTGAGTGGTTGGGGCTGGTTAGTATTTTCGCAAGGACGGTGGCGAGGGCCTGAAGGGTCGGCGCTTGGGTTAAGATGGACTCGACGCGGAGTTGAGAGGCTTTGATGCGGCCTTCGGCGTAGTCGCCAAGGGCGGGGATTGCGGAAGGGAGGCGGTCCCAAAGCGTAGCGAATTCCCGCGCTTCCTCGGCGGTGCCTTCGAGGGTGCGGGATTCAATGATGTCGGCAAGCGCTTTGACCATTGCGGAGCCAGCCCACAAGTGGCCGCTGCGCCGCGCCAGCGAGGATTTGCGGACGGATACGGCTTGGCGGAGGAATCTCGACTCGGCGAGGAGGGCGGTGAACCATTTCCCGGCGTCGTGCTTGATGACAGGAGCGGGACGTCCTTTGGAAATGGTTTGATTGCGGAGCTGATCGATAAGTGCGGCGAGGTCGTCTGCGCCGTGGGTTTCGATCAAATGAACCGGCCACTGGTTTGCGCTGATTTCAGTGGGTTTGATCAGGGTGAACCGGAGTGCTGCAATGCGCTGGATGCCATCGCAGACATCGAGGAATGAGGAGAATGGACATTCAAGCATACCGGCTCCGGCATGATTGGTTTCGTCCAGAGCTTTGAAGCGGCAAGATTCGTCGATGGCGATGACGATAGGTTTGATCGACTCGATTTCACCGCGTTGATCCCAAAGGGTGGCGATTTTTCGTGCGGCAAGTGAGTTTTCCCGGAGTCCGGCACCCGTGGTCTTCTTTTGAATGATCGGCTCGACGAGCATGAGAATGGATTTGAGGGACAGCGACGTGAGGAACTGGCGTCTCTTTGTGTTTCCCGCAGCGAGCACGGGAATATTGATCGTTGGCTCTTGGATCATGCGGCGAGGAGGTAGTGGCGGGCGACAAACGGGGCGATGGCCTTGTGGTAGCCGCCGACGATTTCCTCGTCGGTGGACAACAGGATCACCTGGTGCGAGGCAAAGGGGAAATAACGTTCCACCAGGTGACGGCGGTGGGAGGAATCGAGGCGGCCCAGCGGCGTGTCGATGACCGTTGGAACCGGCCGGCCGGAAGCCCGGGCAAGCCCCCACAGCAAGGCGGTCGCCAGCAGCTGGCGTTCGCCGGCAGAGAGACGGTCGAAGGGCAAGGGTTGGTTGCCCCGGCCGGTGAGGGTGATCTGGAAGGATTCGGGATCGATGGTGAGGCCGTGGACCAGGTCGCTCTTGCGGAGGAGAGTGCGGAAGGCCTCCAGCATCAGGGCCTCCATGTTTGAGACATGGCGGCGGATCACCTCGGTGCGGAACTTGCCGAGGGTTTCGCGCACCCGCTTTGAATGCTTGAGCATGCGCTGGCGGTCGTCTTCGGCCACTTTGGCATCGATGTCGCGGTCGCCGAAGCGGTCGAGCCGGGACTCCGCTTCGTTGCGCTGGCGGGTCATCACGTCGCGGCGGATTTGCAGGGCATCCAGTTCCGCCATCTTCTCGGCGTGCAGTCGTCGGGCATGATCCAGTTCCTTCTGGAACCCGGCGATGCGGTCCTCTTCCGGCACGCGTCCCAGCTCGCCATCCAGACGGGCGATTTTTTCGTCCAGATCGCGGATCACGACGAGCAGTTCGCGCGAAGCCTGCACGGCATCCGGCAGAACCTTGGCGCGGAGATGGGCCACCTGCGCGGGGAAGTGCGGATCGGCATCGAGCAAGAGCGGCTCCGAAGCCAGGCCGATGCGGTAGCCGCGGTCCATCGCCAGTTCCCGGGAAACCCGTTTGATGGCGGCGGCGGCGAGGTTTTCCGATTCGAGAATGACCAGCAGCGCTTCGTCGCGCTCCTCCATGGCTTCCACCAGCAGTTGATTGTGGCGGATCTCGGTTTCTTTGAGGGCTTGGGTTTCCACTTCGGCCAGCAGATGGTCAACCATCAGCATGGGCAGTGGCCCGGCGGCGAGTTCCCTCATACGCGATTCCGCATCGGCCAGATCCTTCTTGAGGACGGCTTGTTCCGTTTCGAACTCCTTGCGGCGGAGGAAGAGATCGCCGCCTTCCGAGCGGAAGCTCGCTTCGCGTTCCTTGAGATCCTTGCCGAGACGGCCGGCCTCGTTGACCAGGGCTCCGCTTTCCATGGCCAGGCGCTCCTGCTCACGATCGAGGTGCTCGACTTCGGCTTGCGCGAGTTCCAGCAGGCGGGCCGCCTCGGGATCGAGGCCTTCGGTCTTCTTGCGGCGCTCGAAGACCCGCAGATCGCCTTCCAGCCGGTCCACCAGATCCAAGCCCAGCAAGGAGCTGATCGCCGTGCCGAGAATGGCCGCGGAATTCTCGCCCTCGGCGAGATCCTTGATTTGCTCGCCGTCGAAGAAGAACAGATTGGAAATGCCCACCGGCAGATAGGAGTCGATGACTTCGTCCCAGTGATCGGTGAAGAGGTCGTCACGCTCGCCGTCGCGCAGCACCCGCAAGGTTTCCTCGATGCCTTTGACGCCCATGCGCCAGGTACGTTGAAGCTCGAAGTGGCTGACCTTGCCTTCCACGGTTCGGCGGAAACGGAGGATCACGCCGGCCCCTTCGCCGGGATCGGCATTGCGATTGATGCAGTCCCGCAGGTAGTCGCGGTAACCCATGCGGCCACGGTTCGAAAGCTTGGCCTTGGAGCCGTAGAGCGCAAGCTGCATGGCGTCGAGCAAGGTGGTCTTGCCGCCGCCGTTCATCCCGCCAAACAGAATGACGGGCCGACCTTCTTCCGGCGTCAAATGTGCTTCCTGACGCCCGCAGTAGGCACCAAAGTTATCGAGGCATAAATAATCGAGAGTCATATCTGGGTAAATGGGGTGTCTTGGGAGGTGGATTGGTCTTGGGTTCCCGCTAACATGGAGTTGGTTTCACGACGGCGTTCGCGCTCACCCACGATACCGCGGGCGCGGCTTAGGGCGTCAGCTTCGTCGTCGTAGAAGTGCTTGCTGAACGTCTTCTCAAGTTTTTCAAAGAGTCCTGCCCGGCGGGCGGCGTTCCGCTGCTGGCGGGTCAGACTGAGGAGCTCACGGGACAGTTCGTAGTGGAGCCGATCCCCGTCGCAAATTGTCGCGAGCTGGGTCATCTCCGAAGCGCCGAGAACCAAGTCGTCATCCAGGGTTGCACCCGGGTAAGGCTCGCCGGTTGCGGCTTGATAGATCCCCGGCAATGAATCTTCCAACTCGTGTTTGTCCACCACCCAAATGCGGCGGATCTCCTGCAGTTCTTCGAGCGTGATCAGCTCGATGTTTCTCATGTCCTCCGGGCCACGCTTCCGAACCTCCGTTTGAGCTTTGAGTAGTTTGGTTAGCCACTGCTCGCGATTGACTTGGGTGTATGGGCCGGGAATAGGCTCTCCATTTCCCATGATGTTGACCGCTCCGGTCATGCGACGGAAATCACGAAGATGTCGGTCCGTGCTATCCGGGTCACCATCCAAACCCTTCCCTCGGAAATCCAAATCGTTTCTCAGATCAAGTAGCGGCATCATCCACTCCTTTTCCGCATCATTCTGGATCATCGCGGTCATTGATTTGTCCTGTTCAACCAGAGTGCAGACCCAACAGCCAAACCTTGAATCTCCACAGCTTGGCGTGGACGAATCAACTACGAGTGGGCACTCACCATCTGCGGAAGCTCCGGCATACATTCCCAATAGATCGCGGTTGTTGTATCCCCATGGATTCTTCTGCTGCATCAGACAGAACCAGACGTCATCGTTGGTCCAATCTTCAATTGGAGAATAAACGAGCGAGCCGGGAAGGCTTGAGTTCGGGCTGAGACGCTCACGGACACGACCCTTCTCGTGCTTCTTCATATTGGCGGCGCGTCGGGTGCTCTCCGCTTTGCGAGTCCCCAATACCAAAATGGCTTCACCGCTCGACTTCACCATTTTGTTGATGAAAGTATTCGAAGGCCGGATTTTAAGCCGCTCGGTACACCAGCGGAATTTGTTTCGTGGTGCTGGGTATCCTCGCCCGATTAGATTTACCCAAAACGTACTCGACACGTCGGGCGTAAGACGGTGAGTTTTGATAGGAACTCCCTGATCAGCCGCCGCCGAATTCATGATCGCAAGTGACTTGGACACCCAAGCGGCGACAACCGGATTCTCAACCAAGGTGTCGGTAGAAATGACATGAACGATCTTGGTGCGCTGATCTGCTGGAATTCCCGCCAGTGCTGTCCACACCAGTTGGAGTGTCGCAGTGGAATCCTTGCCACCCGAATAGCCAAGAATCCACGGGACTTCGTCAGCCATGTAGAGTTCTTGGATCTCTTCACACAAAAGATCGATCGTGGGTTGGAATCCAAGGTCATTGAAAGCGGATACTCTGACGGCCACAGGTTCCTCAACCGGGATCGAAGCGGATGGCGCGGGAGGTGTTTTGATTTTGGAGGACATTGGGTAGGTAAAAGCTGAAATTCTGAAAAGCTGAGATGCTGAAAGTGGGCAGTGATTGCAGTCAGTTGGCGAGCAAGGTCCGGGCGTCATCGCCGAAAGCGGCTGGCCCCTTGCTCAAAACGGAGGGAAAGCGATCAAGGATGGTATTGGTCGGGCCTAGCGAAACTCCCAACCAGTCAATCACTTCGGTGGCCTGGCCGTGTACTTCCGCCAGCTTGGGATGATGCCAAATGGCGTGATGATGGAAGACCAGGTTGCGAAGTTTGCGGACCGCATGCATGTGGCTGGAGAGGGCGTGGCGGGTGCGCATGCTGCGTGGCATACTGGGAACCACCTGCCGGATGATGCGGTGCCACAGCTGGTCATAGGGCTTGTCCAGCAGACAGGTCCAAAACCCGAAACTCAGTTTTGCAACCATCCGCGCCTCATCGCATGGCTTGTGTTCCTTTGCTAAGCCCAAGCGGGCCTGATCGATCACGTCCAGTTCACGCTGCCGAAGATAAGGCGGACGACTGAGCAGCCAATCCGAGGATGATTTCTCCATGCCGATTTCCAGATGGACCGCATTCCGGAAGCCAACTTCAAGAGTCTGGAAAACCGGGTAGAGTGCCTCGCATAGCGCCGTATTCCATAGGTAGCGGGCCACCGCATCGCAATCGTCGCCGCCATCGCGGAAAGCGTGATAGCGGGTTTGGGAAATGAGCCGCTGGAAGTCGGTCAGGAAAGTTGCTTGCATGATGGTGTTTTCGAATTAACGTGCGCCCACAGTCCGGGGGCCACCCCTCTCTCTGCCGCAAGGTGGATGAAGAATCCCCGGTCTTTTTTTTGCCCGGATTTGCGGATGTCATTCATCACGATTGGGTGTTCCTTCCGTTTGCGGCGACTTCCACGCGCTTCTCGTCGTCCTCCAAAGGAAGACCGAGGGCCTTTTTGATAATGTTGGTGGTGAGGATCACATTGGTGGTGACCTTGGAGACCTTGCCGCCGATGAGGGCCCGGCCTTCCCAGACCTTGGCGTTGGCTCGCGACCAATCGATTTTCTCAAGGCCGGCGAGCTTGGATTTCCAATCCTTGGGATGCAGTCTCAACAAAGCATTTCCAGCCTTACCGATGGCTTGGAGGGCGATGCCATGGGAGTGGATGAATCCCTCGCGCAACTCGCTGGCGGGCATGCGGCCTTCCTTGACCTGCGTCCATGCGGGGAAATGGCTGGCGACTTCCTGCCAAAACTCCCCGGCCAGCGCGGAGTCGGTATCCAGATTGCCGGTGGCGTGGCCCTCGATGAGGGCGGCGCAGGCATTGTGGAAGGCAGAGAGGGTGAAGAGCTTGCGGGAACGGGGAGCCAACGAGGATTTTTCCATGTCCACGATTTCCTTGAAGAAGCTGGACTTGAGGATGACCAGCTTGGCGAGCTTGGCCTTTTCGTTGCGATGGTCGTAAAGCAGGCCGATGGAGCGACTGGGGCGGATGGCGTGACGGTTGAGGTCGGCAAACATCTGCTGGCAGCGGTCGAGGCCAATATCGAGGAAGAAGACGACGGCGATGGTCTCGTGGGCGAGATCCGGGCGTTGATCGAGAGCGGCCATGATGGCGGCGCGGCGGTGTTGGCCGTCGTTGATGATGAACTTGGCCTCCATCGGGATGATGAGCATGCCGAGCTTGTCCTGGCCTTCGAGCGGGACGAACTCGACTTCCGAATCGATGGAAACGGTGAGAGCGGAGAAGACGTAGTCGTCGGGGTTGTCGAGGATGTAGTTGGCGATCTCAGGCACCCGCGCCTTGTTGAGGATCCGCTGGGCACGGAGCTCGGGTGGGAGGTCGTTTTCATCGAAGATGGAAATCCGCTGCATGGTGCGCAGGCTCCACATGGCTACGTAATATTCGCGGCCGGACTGGATGCCGCGGATGACAGGAAAGGTGAGGGTGGGTTCCATGGCGATGAGCGGAGTTAGCGGAAGGCGAGGAGATTTTGACGGGCGCGATCATACGCGGCATGGGCGCGTAGTCCGGCCGCCTCGGCTGCGCGAACGGCGTCGGTATCGCCGGACCGGCGGGCGGCATCC
>JBGSTM010000199.1:0-34699 GCA_041736495.1 Akkermansiaceae bacterium | reverse complement strand
AGCGCCAGTTCTCGCCCGCGCCCGGCAGGTCGATGCCGCGGACTTCCGCAGTGACGGTGGCCCCGGCGCTGGCCGTCAGGTCATGCATTTGATAGGCCCAGCGGTCCGGCGCGCGTTCCAACGGCACCCGCCACCATCCCGGCTTGTCCTGGAGCGGGACGAGCTGTGCGCCTTGTTTCCATAAGTGGGTCGCACGTTTCGCCGCAGTGCCCCAATGCTCGGCGCGGATGCGGGTTTTTTCGACGAAATCGAGCATCGGCCAGCGCTTGCAGGATTCGCAAGCCACGTCCTTCACCGAGGTGCCCGCGGGCAGGGCGGCGGCGAGTTTTTGGATCATCGTCTGGTCCCGCGCCCCGTCGCGCCACATCGTCGCGGCGTAGTTGACAGGCAGCCCGAACTGGGTGCCGTAGTCGTCGAGTGCCAGATAGTAGCGCTGGTCGGCATAGATATGCCTGCTGTGGTCCGGGCGGTAGTTGGAATTTCCTGTCAGATTGTCGAGGGCCGGCACCGCGTTGGTGATGGCGGCGAAAAAATGCAGGTTCCGCTGCGCCCGCAGGTAGTTCGCATGGCTTTCCCAGTGTCCGCCGACCAAACGGCCGGACTGCGCCATTTGGATGCAGTGTGCGAATTCGTGCGGTACCGGATTACCCGGTCCTTCGTCGGCAAGCCCGCTGGTGCCCACATTCATGTGCGCCCGGTTATTGAACCCGCCCGCCCAGTAGCCGTCATACCAAGTGAGGAAATTCAGCTTGTGTCGCGGGCTGGTGGTGGAGTCGAAGGTGCGGAACGGCTCGTTGTAGCCGAGCTTCCGGCAAAAAATCTGATAGCTCTCCTCGTACATCCGCAACACCCGCCGTGCATGGATGGCGGTGAATGCCGCGTCCGCCGGATCCCACCACACGCAGATGTGTTTGCTCTCCAGGCGGTTTGTGTTAGACGCAGTGAGGCCGGCTTTGAAATTGGTGACCAGATTGAGGGTCGGTGCGGTGCCCGCCACGTCGCCCACTTCCACATAGTCGATCTGAAATTCCCCCGTAGCCGCCAGCAGCGGAGTGATCCGGAGATCCCGCAGCGCGTCACGCCAGAAGACTTCCAATCCCAGTTCGAGTCGATAGGTGTGGAAGGCACCGTCCTTCACGATGCTCGCCGCCGGCAGCAAGAACTGCCTCGTCGCGGCAAAACCGGGATTCACCGAAGTGCCATACTCGACTCTAACATCGCCCGTGTATGATGCGGGCAGTTTCAAGCGAAGCTGCAAATAGTCATTGAACCCGAAATCCAGGTCCGGGCCCCCGACGACCGCGCTCAGACTGACCGAAGCGTCCAGCGTGGCCGACGTGTCGCCGCCGGTGAGAAATCCTCCCGTGGATGTTAGCGCGGTGACTTCCGCGCCGGTCCAGCCGTCGAGATTTCCATCCGCCGTCCACTCACCGAGCACCCTGCTTCCTGCAAGGCGATCCGCCGGATCCACGGCTGCCACCGTGACGTTCTGCTGGGCGTGCAGGAAGCCCGTGAAAAGGGCAAGCGAAAGACAGATGACGAGACTCTTGGGATGCATTGTGGAAAAACTGGATGGGTGCCCGTTATATATGTGCGCCAGCCCGGTTGAAACGGACAAAATTCGGAAGAATTTTCGTGATGGCGGTTTTCACCATCGATCAAACGGGTTGTTTCCGAAACCCTCTTCCACAACACTTTTGCCATTTTTCTTATCACCTTGCGTTCCTCCAATCGAGCCAGTCAGATTTCCCCTTCCACCAAAACCCATGCGCTCCCACCGCCTGCCCGACCGCCGCGCCTTTCTCAAGACGACCGCTGCCGCCATCACCCTTTCTTCTGTGCTTCGCGGCCAGGCAAATCGGCAGACGCCTTTCGAGTCTCTCGTCCGCGAACTCCTCGGCGAATGGTCCGATGCCCTGCTCGCCCTCCAGATCGACTCACCTGCCGATGCTTCCCGCCACGGCGCACTCGCCTGTCCGTCCTGCGATTTCATCCACGGGCGCTGTCCGGATGCGGTCTATCCGTTTCTCCGGATGGCCCGCAGCACGGGCGAGGACCGTTACGTGACGGCCGCGGTCCGGGTCTTCGATTGGTCGAAAAACACCACTCTCCCGAGCGGAGCCTGGACGGTCGTCCCCGATCCCACCACTTGGACAGGCATCAGCGTCTTCGGTGCCATCGCCCTTGCCGAGGCGCTTCACCACCATGGCGATCTTCTCGATGCCTCTATCCGCCTGCGCTGGACGAACCGTCTCCGCCTTGCCGCCGATTTCATCCACCGCACCTTCACTCTCGACTTCAGCAACATCAACTACGGAGCCACCGCCCTTCACGCCTTCCAACTGTTCGGGATGGTCCTCGGCGATGAAAAATACCCCGCCCGCGCCCACGAACTCGCCACCGGCATCCACAAGTATTTCACCCATCCCCACCAACTCCTCTACGGCGAGGGCAAACCCGCGGGCAAAAGCCCCCGCGGCCTTCACCCCGTGGACCTCGGCTATAACGTCGAGGAATCCCTCAACAGCATCGTGCTTTACGCCCTCGAAGCCAAAGACACCGCTCTCCTCGAAATCGTTCGCAAGTCCCTCGCCTCCCATCTCGCCTTCATGCTCCCCGATGGCGCTTGGGATAACAGCTGGGGCACCCGCCAGGCCAAGTGGTCCTACTGGGGCAGCCGCACTGCGGACGGCTGCCAACCCGGCTTCGCTGCCGCCGCCGTGCTAGATCCTGCCTTCGGAGCGGCCGCATGGCACAGCACCCGCCTGCTCAGGGCGTGCACCCACGACGGACTGCTCCACGGCGGCCCCCATTACACCACCCGCGGCGTCAAGCCCTGCGTCCATCACACCTTCGCCCACGCCAAATCCCTCGCCTGGCTTCTCGACCATCCGGACACCCTCGCCAAAGTCGAAACCACCGCGCCGCTGCCGCGTGCCACCGCCGACGGCATTACCGACTTTCCGGAAATCGCCGTCTCCCTCGCCGCCCGTGGTCCGTGGCGTGTCACCGTTTCCGCCTACGACTGGCTCTACCGCCCCAAACTCTATCAACCCACCGGCGGTTCCATTTCCCTTTTCTGGCACCAGAAGCTCGGCCCCGTCCTCGCCGGCAGCATGGCCACTTACATCTTGGTGGAAAAATTCAACATGCAGCCCAATCCCGGCGAGGCCGACCACCCGCTCACTCCACGCATCGAACTCCGCGAAGCTGGCACCTGGTTCACCCAACTTCACGACCTCGAAGCCGGCATCAGCCACCGGGACGAGAACAACGTCATCCGCTATCAGATTTCCACCCGCCTCCTCAGCGCCGACCAAACCCACCCCGCCGGCGGACCCATCCGCGCCGATCTGGAATACCTCATCGAAAAGGACAGACTCACCATCCGCTGCCGCGTGACTCATCCGGATCCCGCCGTCCTCGGAGCCACATTCGTGCTCCCCGTCATCTCACCCACCGGCGAGCGGGTTCACCAGATCAACGATCGCACCATTTCTATCCAAAAACTCGGTGGAAACCTCACCATCGAATCGCACGGACCGCTTCAAATCCAGGACGTCCCCCGAGGCCGCATCTTCAACATGGTGCCCGGTTTCGAGGCCATTCCCCTCATCGCCAGATTCGTCCCCGGTCAGCAGGAAATCCACCTCACCCTGTGGAACCATTGAAGAATATCGCGCCCGACCTCCGCGCTGCCGATGGGGATTCATCTGGAAAAATCGGGTGGGTGTTTGGAAAGACCTGCCCGTCAGCGTAGCCGCGGTGGCGGGGAGCGCCCTGCTGATTGAAAATATCACCGTCAACCTAACCGGAGCGGCCGGAGTCAACCCCTACACCCATGTCCCATCCGCTTGTTCCATGCCTTCTACTTGCCGCAACCACCGCCACTGCTCAAATCAATGCTCCGGCCGTGAAACCCGCTGTCGTCCGACCGGTGACTTGGGTCGGCAACCTTCTTGTCGAACACCGCAAGGCGCGACTTGTGTTCAGCGAGCTTCACGCACTATCATTGTGTCTGCGGTATCTCAATTCCGAACCTCATGCATCGAATCACCCATCTCACCCTGGCAGCTGTTTTTTTAGCCGGCGGTCAACTGTTTGCGGCTGAACCCGCCAAACCCAACATCATCCTGATCCTCGCCGATGACATGGGTTACTCCGACCTCGGCTGCTACGGCGGGGAAATCGCCACGCCCACCCTTGACCGTCTCGCGACGGGCGGACTGCGCTTCACCTCGTTCTACAACTCCGCCAAGTGCGAACCGACGCGGGCCTCACTGATGAGCGGCCAATATTGGCAGGACTGCGGCCTTGGCGTGAAACAAGGCCTCACCATGGGCCAAGCCATGCGTCCCGCAGGCTACGACACCTTTGCGATCGGAAAATGGCACTTGGACGAAAACCCGTTCCATCGCGGGTTCGACCACTATTTCGGACACCTCAGTGGGGGTAGCGATTACTTCAAGGGCAATCCTTCCCACCGCCTGGATGACATGCCGTTCAAGCCGCAGCCTGATGGAACATTCTACACCACCGACGCCAATGCGGACCATGCCATCAGGTTCATCGACGCGGCGCACCGGAAGCAGCCGGACAAGCCGTTTTTCATGTACCTCGCCTTCAACGCGCCTCACGGACCACTCCAGGCATTGCCCGGGGACATTGCTAGATATCGTGGCAAGTATCTGGCAGGCTGGGACAGGATTCGCGAGCAGCGCTATCAGAAACAGGTTGCCCTGGGCGTCATCAGGAAACAATGGGCACTCACGCCGCGGCCCGACACGATCCCCGCGTGGGAATCGCTGACAGACGAGGAAAAGGATTTCGAAGACGTGCGCATGGCCGTCTATGCCGCACAGGTGGACCGCATGGATCAGGCCATCGGCCGGGTGCTCGCCAAGGTCAAACAACTCGGCGAGGAGGAAAACACGCTGGTGATTTTCCTCAGCGACAACGGTGCCAGTCCATTTGACCACGGGAAACTGAATGACCGGAAAATCGAACCGCTGCTCAAGGGCACCAGCCACATGGGCTATGGCCTTGGCTGGGCGAACGTGAGTGCGACACCTTTCAGCCACTACAAGCGCAACATGTTCAACGGCGGCAGCGCCACCCCATGCATCGCCTATTGGCCGGCTTTCATCAAAGAGCCCGGCACCATCACCGACCAGCGGGCGCACATCATCGATCTGATGGCCACCATCGTGGACATCGGCGGTGGCTCGTGGCCTGCGGAATTCGTCGGGGAAAAAGTCGCTCCACTGCCTGGCAAAAGCATCCGTCCGATCCTGGGAGGCGAAAAACGTGCGCCGCACGAGGAACTTTACTTCCAGCTGTTCGACCATCGGGCGGTGATTTCCGGCGACCTCAAGCTCGTTTCCGACTGGGGCCGCCCCTGGGAGCTCTTCGATCTGACTGCGGACCGCACGGAACTCCACGACCTCTCCAAAACGCAGCCGGAGCAGGTGGCGCGCTTGGAAAGCCTCTGGACTGCTTGGGCCGCCAAATCAAAGATTCGCCTGAGGTCCGCCGGTGGCGAGCCGGTTTACCGCCATCTCAACGACGCTGATGAAACGTTTGTGGGCGGCGGCGGCGACACAGGTGATGACGAAATGGCGAAGCCGGCGAAAAAGCAGAAGCCCGAGAAAGTCAAATCAACCGGGGTCAAACCGATCCGCACCCGGGTCGACACCAAGCTGGGCATCGAGGAAGGGCAGCTTGTCCTAACCAGCTCAGGAAACGACCCCGGCCTAACCTTTGAAGGGCTGGACCTAACCACAAAAGGTCCCTACACCCTGCAGTTCCGTCTCCAGAGCAAGTCCAGCGGCGATGGTGAAATCTACTGGACCACCGACGCCGGGAAACCGCTTCCCAAAGGCGAGCACCTCGGTTTCCCCGTCATCCACGACGGCCAGTGGCATGAAGTCACATTGAATCTCGCAGAAATCAAGAGTCTCCACGCCCTGCGTCTCGATCCCTGCGCCGGACCGGGAGAAGTGCGCATCGACTCGCTCCGACTCAAGGACGCTGCGGGAAACATCATCAAATCGTGGCCTTGACAGGGCGTGATCACGCGATCATCCGATCATCCGCCGCGCGTTTCGCACGCTCCACGGTGTCAGCGACGTCCTCATCCATCGAGGAAAGGATGCCTGCCAGATCGGTTGCGATGACTTTGCGCATGTGAGCGACAATTTCCACGCCTTTCGCGGTGATGCGCACCATGATCTTCCGCCGGTCTTCCACGGCGTGGACGCGTTCCACATAACCGAACTTCGCCATCCGGTCGACCAAGCCGGTTGCGGCCGCAGTGGAATGCGCCATTTTTTTTGCGATGTCCGTCATGGTCAGATATTCCTCACTGGACAGATAGGTCAGCAGGAAAAACTGGGAGTAGGATAGATTTCCGCGGTTCAGCTCGCTCGAAAGGTTCAGAATGCAGCCGCGCTGCGTGAACATGACGAAATCTGCGAGACGGATGGCATCGGCCGTTACTGAAGCGCTCGGGGCGCCAGATGAATTTAATTTCATGGGGGGTGGTTTGGGGGAACGTCAGCGATCCGGGGTAGATCGCCTTGACGAGAGAATCCTGCCACAAAACCGCCCGCATGATATTACGCAATCGCGTATTCTCAGAAAATCGGGATGATCAAGTGGCAGGACCTTTTTCCCAAACCGTCACTTTTCCAGCACCCGGCGGATGCCGTCGTAGCAGCCTTGATAGATGATCCTGGCGAGATCGTCGCCCTCCTTCTCGGTGGCTCCCTCGACGGTGAAGACGCTGCCCCAGTGGAGGCGGCAGGACTTTTCGTCAATGGCCTCAAGCCGGACGAACGCCTGATAGTTCCGCAGCGGGAACCGGCATTCGATGAGATCGGTGATCTTGTAGCTGAATTCGCGGGTGTCGTCGTTGAAGTAAACGAGGCGCTCGACGACATGACCGCCGCCGGCCGGCTCGGTCAGACCGATCTTCCGGACGACTCCGCCTTCGAGCAGCTCACTGGTGGTGATGGACGCGTGGTAGTCCGGAAGAGTGTCGAACCCGGCGATCAGCTTCCAGACCTTTTCGGCCGGGAACGGGAGTTCGGCAGAGGTCTCGACGCGGAGTGGTTTTTTGACGACCTCCATCTGATGGCTGGCGGCGGCCTCTTTGCCGGAGACGGAGACGATGGTTAGCAGGGACATGATGGAGAGGAGTGCGATATTCATGATGATGGTTGGTTGGTATGTTATTTATTCAGCGTCCACTTCGGCACGCATTTTTTGATAGAGATCATGGGAAGTCCGGTAGTGGCTGGCAGGCTTTTTCATCAGACCGAAGGTGTGGAGGATGATCGGACCTTGGAACTTGTGACGCTTGAGCGCGCGGAGGAATTCCTTCGGATCGTAGTCGCCCTCGCCGAGCGGTTTGATGGCGTCGCTCCAGTCCTTGCTGTTGTCGTTCACCTTTCTGTCGGAGCCGCAGATGGTAACGATGTCCATGTAGGGACCGACGGCGGTCATGACCGCGTCGATGCGGTCGGTGTTGCCGGCACGCATCTCGTGGCACTGATGGACGCTGATGGTGAGGTTGGGCCGGTCCGCCTTTTTCAGGATGGCCAGGGTTTCCTCGGCGGTTTCGAGGGCGGTGTTGTCATGCGGATAGAGCGAGACACCGACTTTTTCGGCGGCCGCGAGATCGGCCACCTCCCGGACAAGACGGACAATTTCCTCGTCCGCTCCCTTGGGGCCGCCGGTGATGAGCCAGACCTTGGCGTCCATCGCGGCGAGCTTTTTCACCACGTTGCGGAAATGGTCGCGGTTGAAGTCCTCGGGCTTTGAGTAGTCGAAGTGGCAAAGAGCGGCAAAGAGCTTGAGGTCGGGCTTCGCTTTTTGATAGGCTTCGAGTTTTTCGAGGTCCTTGGGCGTTTTGAGCGGCATGGTGATGCCGTCGAAGCCGATGCCGTCGAGGCTCTTGATCTGTTCGGCAGGATCCTTGCCGCGCAGGTTGAAATCGAAAAGGCCGAAGGGATTCTCCGCCGCGGCGAAGAGCGCGGAGCTCGCTAACAGGGTGATGATCAGTTTGGTCATTTTGATGGATTATGGGGTGTTGATTCCGGAGATTTCCTTGCAGAGATCGAAGAAGCCGCGTTTGCGCTCGGAGCTGATGCCCCAGTTGACCGGTGGTGACTGATAGCCCTCGTCGGGCCCCTCGCCCTTGCGGCGGTAGTCGAACCAACCCCAGGAAACGTGCTCGGCGATGGAGACGGTGAAGTTGTTTTCGGCTTTGTCAAAATCCTCGTGATCGTCCTCGTTGTTGACGACCGGCATCGGCCGGTAAGATGGCAGGGCGCGGGTTTTCAGGATCACATTGCGGAGTTTTTCCGGCTGGTGGGCGCCGTTGCCGTGGATGAGGAGGAAATCGGAAACCTTCACCACCGCGTCGGTGGGGACGGTGCTGCCGCCGAAGGAGGTGCCGGCGAGCAAGGTGCGTCCGTCCCGACCTTTGGTTTTACGGACCCGCTCGATGAGTTCGGGAATGCGCTCGGGCCTCAGGATGGCGGGTTTGTAGTTTTTGTTAGTCTCGTTGTTGAGTTCGACAATCACGTTTTTCCAACCGCCGTCGAGCAGCCACTGGGTGGCGTTGACGGCGGCCCGGATGACCGCATCGTCGCCCGTAAACCGCGGGGATTGGCCGAAGTAGAAGTACCCGAGGATGACGACCATGCCGTTTTCATCCGCCGCATCGAGCACCCGCTTCATTCGGTTCATGAAATCCGGCCGCAATCCGCCGTCGGGAGTGAAAGCGCCGGTTTCCCACGGTTGGGATTTTGAATAGCCTTCCGGGGACCCACCCTGGAGATTGGTGGCAATGGCGAGCAGCCCGTGCCTTTTCCATTCCGGGATGGCGGCGATGAACTCGCTGACGTTGCGCTCCGCGTCCCATTTCCCGGTATCCTGATAGGCCCAGCGTGGTGCGGTTTCCGGGTTGAGGTCGTCATAAATGGATTGGACAAGGCGCGTGTTGAGCAACAAGCCCTCGACGCGGTGGCCTTTCCAGGTGCGCCCCTCGTAAGTGGGCTTGCCGTTGATGTGGAAGTCGTTGCCGACGATGCTGACTGCGGTCTTCCCCGGTGGTTCGGCAAATAGTGTGCCGCAGAAAGCTAGCAGGAGTAGAGTGGTTCGTCTCATGATTTCAGATGGTCTAATTGGGCAAATTCGCAGGGGGCTTGACACCAGTATCGGAAGTTTCATCGACCCACTGGCGGAGGGCCGCATAGAGGCGCTTGAGCTCGGCGCGGCTTTTGAGGTCACCAGCCAGATTCCGCATTTCATCGCGATCGGACTTCAGGTCGTAAAGCTCGATGGCGGGAACCTTGCCGTCGATGCTCTGCGGATCCATTTCCGTAAGAATCCGATACTGCTCCGGGAACTTGTCTTTGAATTTCACGGTTTCGTCGTAAGTGCGGTTTCCCCAAACCTTGAACTGTTTGCTGTCGGCGTTCACCTGACGCCACGCGGGTTGCAGGTTCTCCCGATAGATCAGTTTCCAGCGGCCATCGAAAACACTTCGTTCCTGCATGCCCTGCGTCAGTGTGCCCCGATTCGCAATCTCCGCGAAAATGAAGGGATGTCCTTTCGCCCCCGCCGTGCCCGCTAGCAGGGGCTTGAGGGAAATGCCATGGGTCTTTGGCAAAGGTGCGAGTCCCAGCACGTCCAACAGGGTTGGCGTGAGATCCAGCTCACTGGCGAGCGCATCGGTGTGGATGCCGGTTTTCAGCCCGGGAACACGGATCACCAGCGGCGTTCGCAGACCGAGATCGTAGAGGGTCATTTTACCATGTTGGAAGGTGGGGCCGTGGTCGCCGAGGAAGATCACGATGGTGTTGTCAGCCTCGCCGGACGCCGTGAGCGACTTCAAGGCCTGTCCGATCAATCCATCCGCCTCCTCGATGCCTGCGAGGTATTCCGCCCAGTCCTGGCGCACGACTGGCGTGTCCGGCAAATAGGCGGGTAGCTTTACATCGGCCGGATCGACACGAATATCGACCTTGTCGCTGTTCGGATAGGGACGGTGCGAGTTCGGGATGTTGTAGAACAAGTGCCATGGTTTGCCCGCCTTTTTCGCCCGCTCGATGAATGCCATGACCGTAGCGCCGTTGGTAGCCTTGATGAACTCGTCATAGGGAAACTTCTCATTCGGCGAGACGTGCAGTTTGTGGGTGACCCCCTGATAGTAGCCCGCTTCGCGAAGTCGCTCGACCAACGTCGGCAGATGGTCATGAACGCGGTTGTTGGCGTAGATGGGCTTTTTACGCTCCGCCGGGGTCATCTCCGCTGCGGGCTTGTGGAAGTTCTCCGTATTGTTCAGCAGTCCGTTGGCATGATTGTGCAGACCGGTGTAGATCGACGCCTTGGAAGCCGAGCAAACCGGGTAGGCCACGAAGGCATTGCTGAAATGAATTCCTGCGCGGGCGAGGGAATCCATGTTTGGGGTCTGCAAACCGGGCGTGCCAAGAAATCCCGCCTGAGCCCCCTGATCCTCGGTGAGGATGAAGAGGATGTTGGGTTTCGCCGTGGATTTTGGAGCGGCCACCGCGGAAAATGCGGAAATCAGGGCAAGCGCCAAAAGGCCGATCCGCAGGTTTGTTTTTGAAGAGTTCATGAGTTTCGAGATCATTTGTTTTGTGAGGCGGTGGCCGATGACCCACCGGTGTAAAAGTAGCTGAACCTGCCATCCGGAGCAGCATCCCCACTGAGGTAGCTGTCCATGATGTCGCCGGGTTTCTGCGGGTTGTCCCACCATTTGAAATTCAGGTCTGCCGAGGATTTCAGGCCAAGGGATTCTCTCGGAATCGGTAGCATCAGATTTTTGCCGGTGATTTGGATCCGCACCTTGCCCGTCTTTTTCCAATTCCAACCACCTGTATTTTTCTCCAACCAACTTTCCCCGCCTTCAATCGTCCGGTTCACGATGAAGTCATAACCTTCCCAGCCGGTTTTCGGATTCCGGTCGGCATCGATGAGCAGCCACATCCAATTCGGATCAGTCATGGGAGTTAGAACTTCGCGGGTGCGCACTTGAAAATACAGGTTGTTGGAATCGCGCGCCGCCTTGGCTGCGACAATGTCGTTGCGGCCACTCTTGTTCTGATATTTCCGTGCGCCCTGACCGAAATCGCGTGGTCCGTTGTCGAAAGAATGATCCGTAAATTCCGGGCCGACGTCCTGCCACTGGTCGAATCCGGCTGCCGGGTCGATGGTCTTCTCCGGGGTGACCACGGGCACCGGCGGGTGGCCTTTGTAGCGGCGGACATTCGCCACAAGCTGATAGTAATAATTATCGTTGTGCAGGCCGGTGACCGGTTCGATGTCGCGGCTGTGCTCCTGATCGTATTGATCGACGAAAACCACCGGGCGGCCCGGACGGCTGAATTTCCCGGCGATCCATTCATTCCAACCGGTGACCATGACAAACGGCGGGTTCAATTCATGGGCGCGCTGCCACTGTTCCTCGAAGTTATGACCTTGGTTCACCGCGCCGGGCGAGGTGTCCCGTTTGCCGTTGTGAAAGCTTCGGCCGCGGGCGTCGCCCTCGCTCATGTTGGTCACCTTGCCATCGCTGATGCGCAGATTCTGGGCCACCGCCACATTCACCTGCTCCGGCCGCGCAGGATCCTGATCGTAGCTGTAAACCTGCGGATAGGTCGCTTCCCAGTGCCATGCGTTTTGGGTGTTTACCAGTTCGAAGGGCCAGTGAGCCTTGCAAAGGGTGAAAAATTCCTTTAGCTCGGGAGTGGCTTCCGCCGGGTCGCAGATCAAAAGCGGCTTGTCCTGCCAGGTGAACCAGAGGTCTTTGTAAAGTCCGGGCTGGTAGAGATCCTTGTGGATTTCCTTCGCCGTATCGCCCGCCTGGGTGTTTACCATGAAGCAAATCCTCGGAGTGCGCCCGCCTTCCTTGCGGACCTGCGTCCAGACTTCGCAGAGTTTCATGTACTCCGCCCGGTAGGTGGCGCGGTTGGTCGTGTCGAAAATCACCGTATCGATCCCAGCGTCGGCGAGAAGGTTCGCGTGGCGGCGCAGGACCCATGGGTCGGAGATATTGTAGTAGCCGTAGAGAGGTTCGCCCCAGTAGTAGGGGTCGCCTGGCACCCCCCATAACGGTGAATCCGGTTTGTTGAGGATATCCGGATCCTGCGGGAGTATTTTCGCGAGGTCATTTGGCGGGTGGACGATTTGTTGGGAATTCCACGGCTGGTCATGCCAAAGGAAATAGAAGATGCCCACGCAGCGCTCCGGACGGATGGCAGCGGGCTCCTGGGCGATGGGCAGTGATCGGCCAAGGGCATCGGTGGCGGGCCACGGAGTGCCGGGATTGATGGTCGAGGCAGGCGTTTGCCCGAGCGCGGAGCTTGCAAGCATTACTCCTGCCACGGTGACTTTCTCCAAGTGATGAAATCTGATTGTCATGGCCCTATAGTATGTTTTGGTATTCGAACCAATCCACATCGGCCGGGTTCGTGCAGGTTTCGCCGTTGCCGGTGGAATACGCGCCCAACAGGATGCCGGACCACACGGCGGCAACTTCAGTGGAAATGAGTTGGGTGAGTCCGCTGCCGACGGGCTGCCAATCACCTTGTTGGCCGGCAAAGAAGAACAGGTATTTTTCCGGGGTGGCTTCCACTTTCATGCGGAAATTCGTGCCGTTCACCGGGACGATGTTTGTCTCAGTGGAAATATCCCCAACAGTTTTGCGCAGTACGATCGCATTCGAGCCATTGCGGCGCGTGAGGAAGAGATCGTAGTGAAACTTCGCGGTTTGGAAAACGCTGAGACCCGCTTCTTCGTTGTCACGAGTGGGTGAGAATTCGAGCTGGATCGCAGTCTCGCAGTTCATTTCCTCCTGCCGGTGCCCCATGGACGCAACCTGCCTGGATTCCGCTAGATTATCCGACTGCCCCTTGAGTCTGAGAAAGCCGGAACGCTCGCTCAGACTGACAAACTGGGTTTGCGGATAAGCCAGCCGGACATATTCGAGGCCAGGCTCGGGTTTTTCGAAATCATCCCGGACAGCACGGGCAGGCCAGGGCTGCAACGGCAGAGTGGCGGCATTGACGGTGAGTTTCCGCGTATGCTCGGGATTCACCACCGGCCAATCGTCCACCCAGGTGAGTGGGGCGAGGAAGGTCTCACGCCCGATGCTGCTGAAACTGTCATAGCCTGCGTGTCGCGTGGCGAGGAACACGGTCCACCAGCGGCCGTCGGCGGATTGCACGAAGTCCGCGTGACCGGCCGCGCGGATGGGGTGCCACCAGGCATTGTGCTGTGATAGAAACGGATTGTACGGGCAGGACTCGAAGGGCCCGTAGGGATTCCTTGCACGGGCGATGGTCTGCATGTGCAGCGCACGAGAGCCGCCCTCCCCCATCGTTAGATAATACCACCCGTTGATTTTGTAAAGGTGTGGCCCCTCCGTGTCGTCGGAAACCAGACCTTTGGAAATGGACTTCAGCGGAGTGAGCAGCTTGCCGGTTTTGATGTCGATCTCGGCCTGGACAATGTCCTTGTCATTCATCTCGCCGCGGCGGGTGTAGTAGACTTTTCCATCGTCATCGAAAAAAAGACTCGGATCGAAGACCGCCTGATCGATGAAGACGGGCTCGCTCCATGGTCCCGCCGGATTTTTTGCAGTGACAAAGAAATTGCCCCCGCCCCGGACATCCGTGGTGACGACATAAAACGTCCCGTCGTGATGGCGCAGCGTGGCGGCGAAGATCATGGGATTTCCCTTGTTCTTTTCGAGATGAAAATGCGCGGGCGTGGTAAGGGCATGACTGATCATTTTCCAGTTTACCAGATCCTTGCTGTGATAGACCGGCAGTCCCGGATAGAAGAACATCGAGCTCGTCACGAGATAGTAGTCCTCGCCGACGCGGCAGATCGACGGATCCGGATTCACACCACGGATCACCGGATTCTGATAGCTGCTGCGTGCGGGGCCGCCTAGCTCGCGGACCACGATGTCCTTGAATCTCATTCTGAGCCGGTCTCCCTTGTGGATTTGCAGGGCGATGTGGCCGCTCATGCCAACCTTGCGGCTACGATGCGTGGCGTCGTCCAACACGCCGGCTCCATCCCAATCACGAACCACCACGCCATTGAGCACGACCCGCAGGTGCGTGCCCCGGGCCATGATTTCAAGGTCATTCCATGCGGGCGTATCGTCGCTGTAATGGAATTTCAAACCGGCCGCAGCCATTTCCGGCCTGACGTCACCGACCTTTGCCAAAGCGGGAGATATCCATTTCTGAACGCCCCGCGTTTCGTCATAGATCATGCCGGTGCGCCAGGGTGCCGGTGGGTGGACGTCAAGCTGTGGACCTTCCAGCCAGTCGGCGGCCTCGTTGAATCGACTGCGAATCTGCACGCCGCTGTTGCCGGGAGAGTCACGGAATGCCTGGAACTTCAAACGCAACTCGAAGTCGCCAAATTCGCGTTCCGTTTCCAACCACATGGAATCGTGTTTGGGATCGTCCATGGAGTCGGCGATGATGCAGCCATCCTCGACGCGCCAGCAAACCTTCCCCTTGTCCCCCAGTGTGGTCCGCACATTCCAGCCGGCAAGCGAGGTTCCGTCAAACAGCGGTTGCCATACTTCCGCGTGGGTATCGGTGAATAACAGGCAGATTGCCAATGATGCGAATTTGATTTTCATGACGATTTGCAGTCGTGACCCCTGGAGGTTGAGAAACGTTTCACAAGGTAGCCGATCAATTCACGGCAGGCTTCCACCATTGTTGGATCTTGGCCGACAGGTCCTTCACTTTGCCGGGCTCGGAGTCTGCAAGATTGTTCTTCTCCCACGGATCCTCGCTCAGATTGTAGAGCTGGGCTTTTCGATTCGGACGGCTCTCGGAATTCGGTTGAATCAGTTTCCACGAGCCTTCAATGATCCAGAGGTTCTGCATGCTCTTGGTTGGATTTTTGACATCGGCGATATTGTGGGAATATTGCTCTCCGAAGATCGCCGTGCGTCTGGCAACTGCCGCGGGGTCTGTCAGATTGATTCCTGGCAGGCTGTCAGGGGCCTTGGTTTTGAGCAAGGCGGCCAATGTCGGCCAGAGGTCCACGGAGCTTGCAAGATGGACTTTTTCCATCTTCGGTTCGATTTTTCCAGGCCAGGAGACCATGATGGGCGTGCGGACGCCGCCTTCGTAGGGGGTGAGCTTTGAGCGCGGAGCGAAGCGATTGGGTTTCTCCGGATTCTGAATCCAGCCGTTGTCACAGACATAGATCACAATCGTGTTGTCCCGCAGTTTCTTCTCGTCGAGATAGTCGAGGAGCTCCCCACAGGTTCGGTCGAACCATTCCACGTTGCCCCAATAAGCGGCGACAGCCTTGCTGGGAGTGAGCTTCTGATATTTCTCCAACAGATCAGCCGGCGGCGTGTGGGGATCATGGGGAAGAAACGGCGCATACCAGACGATGAAGGGTTTTTCGGCCGCCTGTTCCACGAAATCGCGGATCGGCTGCAATCCCTGGCGGCCGATTTCGAGACCCTTGCCGCCGTGGCGGTCGCCCTTGCCGGTGCCCGCGGTCATGGCATGGGTGAATCCGGCGGTTTTGATGGGATCGCCTTCCCACCACTTGCCGGTTTGCAGGGCGACGTAACCTTCCTTGGTCAGATCGCGCACCAGATTGGGCCGGGCTGCGAAGCCATCAATGATTGACTGATAGAATGACGCATATTTCGGGTTTCCCCGCGCGGCCTGGGTGTTGACGTCCTTGTCGGGAAGGTCCGGATCATTTCCGGTGACACCATGCTGATGCGGATAGAGTCCGGTGATCATGGTGGCCAGCGAGGGACGGCAAACCGGCACCGGCGTGTAGCCCCGATGGAAGGTGAGCGACTCCGCGGCAAGCTTGTCGAGGCATGGCGTGGCGATTTGCGGATGACCCATGAAGCCGTAGTCGCTCCATGCCTGGTCGTCGGAAATGATGAAGACGATGTTCGGCCGGGCCGTAGGCTCAGCGGCTCCAGCCGTAGAGGCCATGGCGAAGATCAGTGCCAGTCGGGGGAAATGAAGTGGGAATTTCATGCAGTGGAGGTCTGTTCGGAAGAAGCTCAGGATTTCGGGGTGGAAAAGTAGTGTTGATACCATTTCGCTTCCTGATCATTTCTCGGTTTGTTGGGGATGCCCGCAGGATTGAATTGCGTAGTCCACTCCGCGAGCTTGGCACGCAGCGCGGCGGCGCGTTCCGGTTGATCGGCGATAAGATTCTTGCTTTCGTGGGCATCACCTTCCAGATCGAAGAGGAATCCAGTGCCGCCGGCGCTGAGGTATTTCCACCGTCCTTCGCGGATGGCGGCCTGGGTCCAGAAGCGCCAGTAGAGCTGTGCGTGGGGCGGCTCAGTGTTTTCGCCAGTTAGGAACGGCAGCAGGTTCACGCCATCAAGCTCTTTGGTAGCCGGGAGACCGGCGATGGCGTTGGCCGTGGCGGCGAAATCGAGGGAACTGACGGGATGTTGATAGACTTTTCCCGCCGGCAGGGTGCCGGGCCATGAAAAGATCATCGGGACCCGGATGCCACCCTCGCTCAGCATGCCCTTTTCACCGATCCAAGGTGTGTTGAGCGAGCCGTCCCAGCCGCCGGGATCGGAATTCACCGGAGTGTCGGCCTTGGTGATCTTAAGCGGAGCGCCATTGTCGCTGGTGAAAATGACAAGGGTGTTTTTGTCGATTCCGTGCTCCCTGAGTTTCCCCATGATCTCGCCGACTCCGTCGTCGATGGCCGCGAGCATGGCGAGCGCATAGCGGCGGCGTCCGGGCATGTTGCCGGGAAAACGGTCGAGATATTTGCGGGTGGCTTCCAACGGAGTATGCGGGCCGTAAAAACCGATGTGGAGATAGAATGGCTTCGCATGGTTGCGCTCGATGAAGGTGACGGCGGCGCGTGTCTGGACATCGATGCGGAAATCCTCGGGCATGGAAATGGCCTCGCCCTCGGGCTTCAGGTCGCGTCCGTCCAATGAGAAATTCGCCCGGTAGTTTTTCAGTTCACCCCAGAAAAATTCATCGAAGCCTTGAGCCGCGGGGCCATAGCGGAGGATCTGAGGCAATGGGATCCGACGTTCTTTCTGCGGGAGCGCAGCAAGTTTCGGAATTTCGCTTGCGAACCAACTGGTGCAGGTGACGTTAGGCTCGAGATGCCACTTTCCAACGAAACCGTTGCGGTATCCGGCAGGGCGCAGCCGCTCGGCGAGAGTCACCGCTTCGGACGGCAGAGGGACGTCTGGAATCGTATCGATGCCGTAGCGTTGCTGATGGCTGCCGGTGATCAGCCCGGCGCGCGAGGGTGAACACTGTGGAGAGGTGATGTAGCCGGAGGTGCATCGCACACCCGAGGCGGCCAGGGCGTCAAGGTGCGGGGTCTTCAGGTCATCTTCCACCTGTTGGACGCCGAGATCCGCCCAGCCCATGTCGTCGGTGAGGATGACGATGATGTTCGGCTTTGCGGCGTGCACGAGTCCGCTGGAAGCCACTGCTAGAAATGTGAGGAGAAATGAATTGGTCATAAAGTCGGGATTCATCTTGCGAGACGCCGCTCGTCGAGGATGCGGCGGGCCGGTCGCTTGAGGTCTCCGGCACCATTGTCATCCAGAGTGCGTGCCAGCCATTCGTCGGTGATGCTGTCGAGGGCTCCGATGCGGGTAAGCGCACAGATGACATTGATTTTCGCAAACTCGCCGGGTGCGCGCTCAAGTTCGGCCACCAATGCGGTTCTCCCCTGCTCGGTGCGGCCGAGAACATGCAACACATGGCCGGCAGCGACCCGGACGGCTGAGGATGGATCTTCCAGCAGTTTCACGAGTGCGCCGGCAGCCGGTTCCGCGGATTTGCCAAGAATCAAACAACCCTGCGCCGCCCAATAGCGGGTCACCGGATCCGGCGATGTGAGATGGGTGATGAGTCGGGGGAGATCGTCTAACGCGGCGGCGGATGCGGTGAATGCGAGTGAAACGAGGGCCGGTATATCCTGCTTGCGGTTGGCAAGGTAGGTGGCGATTGGCTTTCCAGGCGCGAGTTCGGCATACATGGCCTCCGGGATGAGGCCGAGATCCGCTGCCGAGATCATCTCGGAGCGGAGACGTTCACGCAGACTGGCAAGACGCGCCGCGTGGGCGGGATTGTTAGCGAGATTGTCGGTTTCCGAGGGATCTTCAGTTAAATCGAACAGGCGCTCGACCGGTTGGGGTGCAAGCCAGATGTCACGGAAGGCCCCTTGGAGCTTGCCGTCTTTCCAGGCCTTTTGCCAAGCGGCCCATCCGGGTTGGTCGAACTGATACTGAAAATAAGGAGCGGCGGGAAGGTGCGGGGTGAACGTGCGGATGTATTTCCAACGCCCATCCGTGATGGCGCGGCGCATGCCGTAAGTTTCATCAAAACGGTCGGCATACAGGAAGGCGACCGGATCTTCGGGGGGCGCGATACGCTTCGCCCCGAGGAAGGCGCGGCCCTGCATCTGAGCGGGTTTTTCCAAACCGATGAGGGAGAGCAGCGTCGGTGCCAGATCGACGAAGGCGACGATTTCGTCAACGGTCTGTCCTGCTTTAAATGGAGACAAAGCACCCCATTTTTCCGGCACATATACGAGCAGCGGAACGCGGACGCCACTGTCCTCGAGATAGCGTTTGCCCCGCGGGATCGCTCCGCCGTGGTCGCTGCAGTAGATCACGATCGTATCCTCGGCGAGACCGGCGGCCTTGAGCTCGGCGAGTGTCCTGCCGACCTGGGTATCGAGGGCGGTGATGTTGTCGTGATAGATCGCGATGTCCGAACGGATTTCCGGCAGATCCGGCAGATAGGGCGGGACGACAACCTTGGAGGGATCGATGAGAGGCGTCTGAGGGATGATTCCCCGCTTGCGGTTCGCCTTCACGTTGGCGGGGAAAAGCTGGCTTTCGTGCGTGGTCGTAAAGTTGAAGATGGCGAAGAACGGCTGGTTCGTCGCGCGGTTCTTGTAGTGCGCTTTGCCGGAGCACTCGTCCCAGATGGCCTTGTCGTCTCCGAGGAAATTGTAGTCCGTCTTGCTGTTGTTCGTGCAGAAGTAGCCGAGGCTGCGGAAATAGCTGGCATGAGGTTGATAGATCGCGGGGATCGGGTGGCGGCTGCGCATTCCGTGGGTCCCTTGGGTGACCGCATGAGCACCATTCAGGATGGTGGAGCGGGCGACGGCACAGACCGGGCCGTTGGAATAGGCATGGGTGAAACGGATGCCCTGGCTGGCGAGGGAATCCAGGTGCGGAGTCACCGCCTGGGGGTTGTCATAACAGCCGAGCCAGCCGGATGAATTGTCCTCGGAGGTGATCCAAAGGATGTTGGGCCTTTCCGGCGAGGCAGCGAGGAGAAATTGACCCGCAATGAATGCGGACAAGAATAGAGCGATTTGTTTCATGGCTTGGTCCTATCGGCGGGTTGCTGCGTTTTATCTTTCAACCCGCCGGGTGGGATGACGTATGGCGGGAGGTCGAAGGCGTCGGTTAACCTTGGATCGTTTGTCTTTTCCTGGAGGGCACTGAGTTTGGCGAAGAGTCCGGCTTTAATGGATGCCAAAGCAGGATCATTGGCCAGATTGTGAAGACTGTAGGGATCTGAGTGGATGGCGTAAAGCTCCTCCTCCGGGCGCTTGCCGAGAGTCAGATCGATGGCGGTAGAGGCAGACGGCTCGGAAGGATTTTCCAACAGCCAACCTTTGGTGAGACCGGCGTCAAGATCGCGGTAGGGGCCATCCTCGAGCCGTCCGTGATCGCGGGCGGCGGCCGGGTCCTTCAGTTTGTAAGGTGCGCCATTTGGCCAACGGTCGGGCTTGAAATTCCGGATGTAAAGGTAGTCCTTGGTGCGGATGGCACGCATCGGATAGGGCAGATTTCCATCGCGGGCACTGTGGAAATGCAATTCGCGGCCAATCACGACCGAGTCGCGCTGTGGATCAATCCAACCGTTTTCCTTGCTGGTGAGTTGGGGAAGAAAGCTGCGACCGTCCATCTCTTCGGGGACTTTGGCTCCAGCAAGGTCCAGCAGCGTGGGACCGATGTCCATGACGCTCACGAAATCATCCACTCGTCGGCCAGATGGAATTCCTCGGGGCCAGCGGGCCAGCATGGGCGCGCTCGCAGAAAGGTCGTAACAGTTGGTTTTGCCACGCGGGATGCCGGGGATGCCGTTGTCGCCGCTGAGAATCACGAGCGTGTTGTCGAGTTCTCCTGCGGCTTCGAGTTCGGCAAGCATGACGCCAAGCATGGCGTCGGCGGCCTGCACCTCGCCGAGATAGTCGGCGAAGTCGCGTCGCACGTCGGCAACATCTGGCAGAAACTTCGGAAGGCGGCCCTTCAGGGAGTCCGGATCAATGCCCCAGAGTTTTTGCCCGGAGTCCGCCTTCCACGGGCGATGCACATTGATGGTGCCATAGATGAAGAAAAACGGCTGGGTGGCCGCTTGTGCGGATTTCACCACCCGCCGCATTTCGAAGCGCGGGTGATCGAGGGTTTCGCGGATGCGTTTCTGACGATCCATGTCGTCCTTCGCAGCACTTACATAAAGGCCGTAACGCTGGTATTTGGCTCTTTCTGACACCTGCTTTGTTCGAGGAACTTGAGATTCGAGAAAATGAATGGCTTTCATGGATTTGAATGCCAAATAACCGTTGGCCCGCAACAGATCGGGAAACTTGGCCATCTTGTGGAAGGGATCTTCATTTCGTTTCCAATTGCTGGCTTTGCCATTCAGAAACGCACCGCTGCCGCAGTTCCAAAAGTAGCGCCCGGTGGCCAGTGAAGCACGGCAGGGCCCACAGGAGGAAACAGGGACAAAGGCGTTATTGAAAACCACGCCCTCGCGTCCGATCCGGTCAATGTTAGGGGTTTTGATGATGTCGTTGAGCGACGGCAATTTCGGATCCGAGTAGATGCCGGCATACCTTCCCCAGTCATCGACGAAGAAGAAGAGGATGTTTGGAGGCTTGTCAGCGGCCGGAAGTTCAACCAACAGGAGAAAGCTGAAAGCAATGAGGCGGTGGATCATATTGGGGCGGGTTTTCGGAAATGGCTCTTCAGCGCTTGATTTCGGTCCCTAATCGCTCGTGGAGTTCCGCGAGCTTGGAGGCCGGGGTTTTGGCAACTTTGCGGTCGTAGGTAAGTAGGCCGTTGATTTCGCCTTCAACGTCGGTGGTTTGCGTGTAAATACCGGCAGCGATGCCTTGGGCTTTCAGCTCGGCAAGCTGGTCGAGGGACTTCACATAGCGGGCGAAATATTCCTCCTTGTCCTTGGGCAGGCCGCCGTAGCCCCAGTTGTGCTTGCCGGGATTCCAGAGATGGCCTTCCACCGGCAGTCCGTGACCTCCGAATTCACCGACCACCTTGATAGAGTCTTTGAAGCGCGCGTCCTTCAAAGGAAAGTCCGGGTTGGGATAGTTGTGATGGTCGGCGATGTGTCCGACAGGCCAGAAATTTCCGCCGCTGGCGATGTTGACAAGGCGGCTGGGATCGTAGGTCGTCGTCCACTTGCCGACCTCCATCGAGCGATGCTGGCCCCACGCTTCGTTAAACGGGACCCAAACCACGATGCTTGGTGAATTGTGCAGCGTGTCCATCATGTCCTTGAGCTCGGTCATCCACTGGCGATGATCGGCGTCCGGCCAGGTGGCATCGGCGGGATCGGGCTCCATCCGGGTCCACTTCGGGCTGGGACCGCCGCTGACCTGGTCCTGCCAGAGCATGATGCCGACCCGATCACAATAGTGATAGAACCGCCGCGGCTCCACCTTGATGTGTTTGCGGATCATGTTGAAACCTGCCTGTTTGAGAAAATCCACGTCGAAGCGCATGGCGGCGTCCGAGGGAGGAGTGAGCAGTCCGTCCGGCCACCATCCCTGGTCGAGCGGACCCCAGTGGAAGATCTCCGCGCCGTTGAGTGTGAACTTCAAATTGCCGCTGGCATCGCGTTTCTGGCCGATTTCACGAACGCCAGCGTAGGATTTCACCGAATCCACCACCTTTCCCGAGTCA
The DNA here is from genome assembly GCA_041736495.1 of Akkermansiaceae bacterium. Taxonomy (GTDB): domain Bacteria; phylum Verrucomicrobiota; class Verrucomicrobiia; order Verrucomicrobiales; family Akkermansiaceae; genus Luteolibacter. The sequence goes on along the minus strand of JBGSTM010000199.1, from coordinate 12,651 downwards.
TCGATCAACTCCAGAGCGAGATCATAGAGGTTTGGAAATGCCGGCGACCACAACTTCGGATTCGATAGATTGATCACGAGATCCCCGGTGCCCTCCGTTGTTGCCACCACATTTCCCTCAAAGGAGGCGGCGACGCGGAATTTCCCGCCCGGGCCACCTGCCAGTTGTGGAGAGATGGTGATGGAAGCGGGCTGGACCGTGGTGCGCAGTTTAATATCCGAGATGTGCCGGGCGGGGACTTCCTCCAGCCAAACTGTCTGCCAGATGCCGGACACTCGGGTGTAAAAAATGCCCTTGGGATTGAGCGTTTGTTTTCCCCGCAACTGGAATCCGCCGGTCGCATCCTCGACGCGGACGATGATTTCGTTCGAGTCGGGCTTCAGCGCATCGGTGACGTCGAATGAAAACGGAGTGCTCCCGCCGGTGTGTTTCCCGACCTCCCGGCCGTTCATCCAGACGGTGGACTGGAAGTCCACGGCTTCGAAATTGAGCAATGTCCGTTGGCCGGGTTTCGGGGTGATGGAAAGAGTCTTGCGATACCACAACGCCTGGTCCGGGGCGAGCAACCTGCCGACACCGGATAGAGTGGACTCGACGCCGAAGGGTACGAGGATTTCGCCCTGCCAGTCGAAGGGCTTCGCAGCGTCTTTGGCGGTGATCGCGTAGTCCCACAGTCCGTTGAGATTCTTCCAGCCTGACCTCTCGAACTGGGGTCGCGGATATTCGCGCCACGTATTCTCCGGGGTGACCTCGCTGCCCCAGCTCGTCATCATTTTCCCGGGAACCGCCCGCCATGGATCTCCAGCCATCGACACGGAGGATGCCAAAAGCAGGATGGTGCAGAAACGGAGAACTGATGTGGGATTGGGGCTCATCATGTTCGTGGGTGTGGTCAAGATTGAAGCGGGCCTGCGGGCCGGCGCATCACGATCAATCGTTAGACCGGCCGCTTTGTCCGGCAGGGCGTTGGTTCGCCATGATTTCGTCGTTCCGCTTTTTGGCCTCCTCCTTGAGGAGGGTGACGATTTCCGGATGTGCCGCGGAGACGTCGTCCGCTTCCCCGGGATCGGTCTTCAGATTGTAGAGGGCGAGATTGGAAGCCGGCTGGTTTTGTTTGGCTCGGGCTTTGCCTTTTGCGAACCCCTCAACGGGATTTCTGAGGATGAGCTTCCAGTCGCCCTGACGGATCGCCGCCACCTGACCAATGGCAGTTCCGTAGTAGAGGTGGGTGTCGCGGACGGGTCCGGGTGTGGCGTCGAACAAAAGAGTGCTGACATCTGCACCGTCGATCTTTTTGCGAGGGTCGAGCGTGGCTCCTGCGAGTTTGGCAAAAGTAGGAAGCATGTCGATGTTGCCGAGCACCTGATCGCAAGTAGTGGCTGGCGGTATTTTTCCGGGCCAGCTCATGATGCACGGCTCGCGAACGCCGCCTTCGTAAGTGCTGCCCTTGTGGCCGCGGAACGGCGGGGCAGCGCGGCCGGCCGGCCCGTTGTCGGAGGTGAAAACGACGAGTGTGTTTTCCTCGAGCTTGAGTTCCTTGAGGACGGCACTGATTTGTCCGACGGACCAGTCGATCTCCTCGATCGTATCGCCGATCAAGCCGTCCGCGCTTTTGCCTTTGAAACCGGCGGACGCGTAAAGCGGCGTGTGGATCATCGGGTGCGGCAGATAAACGAAAAACGGCTGGTCCTTTTTCGCCCGGATGAACTTGATGGCCTCTTCGGTGAAGCGGCGGGTGAACTGGGTCTGGTCGGGCTCGGTTTCAATGACCTTCTCACCCTGATAGAGCGGTAGCGGCGGAGTGTCCTTGTTCGGGCCGTAGCCTTTGAGCATGTTGTTGCTGTAGGGAATGCCGAAGTATTCATCGAATCCCTGACGCAGCGGCATGAATTCCGGGTGATGGCCGAGGTGCCACTTGCCGAAACAGGCGGTGGCGTAGCCTTGTTTTTTGAGGACGTCGGCGATGGTGTCTTCATCCGGATGGAGGCCGATTGGGGACCACGGCTGAAGAACTCCAGGCAGCGAGAGACGCGAGTTGTGGCAACCGGTCAGGAGGCTGGCGCGTGACATGGAGCAGACTGGCGCGGCGTAGTAGCTGGTGAACTTGCGGCCTTGCTTGGCAAGCGTGTCCAGGTGGGGCGTGCGGAGCTTGGTGTTTCCAAAGGGTGCGATGTCGGCGTAGCCCATGTCGTCGATGAAGAAGAAGACGATGTTGGGTTTCGCGGCGTTTGCTGGCAGAAGCATGACAAGGCAGGCTGCGGCAAGGGTTATTACTGAAAGGATTCCGGTGGGTTTCATGGGTGCAATGGTAATGGAATTGGAGCGTTTTCTACAGGGACGGAATTTCCATGAGGCGGAGGTTGCGCCATTGGACTTTCTCTCCGGGTTTCTGGTTGTCGTTGATGCGGTGGACCTGCAGGCCGATGATGCCTTTGAGTGTCATGCCGTCCTTGAGGTCGGCGGCTTTTACTCCATTGATCCAGGTTTGAATGTGCTCACCCTTGCTCTCGATGCGCGCCTGGTTCCATTCGCCCTTCCTGAAGGCGCTGCGGGCCGCCGGATTGTCCTTGAGGTCGTGAAGCCATGCCCGCCGTCCCTCGTCATAGATGCCGCCGGTGTACGAGCGGGCAGACGGATCGATCTCATACTGATAGCCGTGCACACGGCCTGCCGGGATCACCTTCGGTTTATCCTTCACCGTCAGCGTGATCTCGTGCGGGAAAAACTGGCTGCGAAACTGAACTCCGGAATTCATGCTGCCGACCTTGAACTCAAACTCGAGGATGAAATCCCCATACTCCCGCTTGGTGCACAGGAAGCTGTTTGAGGTGCCGTTGACCGTCCTGCCAACAATCGCGCCGTCCTCGACCGTGTATTCCGCCACCCCGCTATGACGTTCCCAGCCGTCAAGATCCTTGCCATTGAAGAGGGTGACCCATTCGGGCTCCGCCGCGACGGCGGGCATTCCGACCGTAAGAGTGAGGGTCAGGCACATGGCGATCGAGTGGATTGATATCATAGCGGTGGAGTGTCCGAGGATTTTGATAGAGGGGAGAAGAGACTGGCAAATCGTTCCGGAATGGCCGCGAGGGGACGGATTTCGATGCGCCGATAGTCGCACTCGGCTCCTTCCGACTGAAACTGGAGTTGTCCGGAAACCAAGGGTGTCTCGGGATCGCCGAGAGTCCGGGCATCCTGAAGCACGTTGACCACCTTGCCATTGAGAATATGGAGCGAACGGTCACCCACGGAAATCACCTCGATGGTGTTCCACTCCCCATTCGACAGTTCGTGGTAGTCGAGACCGCGGGAACAGCGGCCTTTGAATCGGCGGAGTTCGCCTCCCGGACCATAGCGCCACCTCAAGTTGGGTTTGTCCGTGACCGCCTTTTCGACGGTGCTCACGTTCGCAGTCGCTCCGAGCGAATAGAAGTCACCGATATCGTTTTCCTGGACCTGGCATTCGAGGCTTTGTTTCCAGAATCCTCCGACATGACCGTGATCGCCGAAGCAATGATAGAGGATCCCCGTGTCGCGGGGCTTGTCCATGCGGGGGGCATGCTTGACCGCGCCCCAACGGAACTGGGTGCGCAGATGGAAATTCCCGTAGGTCTTGAGTGTGGTGAGCACTCCGAAGACTTGCCCCGTGACGTGAAGGACGGGGTCTCCATCGATGGTTTTCACCGTGAAAACCTTGAGAGGATCATGGTTCACACCGAGGGGCTTGCCTTGTTTGGGATCGGCGGCGTGAGTGTAACCCGGGACGGTGACGGAAGGATCGGGAACTCCGAGAAAGATTTCCCACTGGCTCAGTTTTTCGTCCAGCAGCTGCGTCCATGCCTCGTCGGCGGGCGCGGGCCCGGCATGCAGTGACGCAAGGCAGGCTAGCAGAACAGCAGTCCTCTTCAGGTGGTTTTGCATCAGGGTTTCGCCTTGGGCGGGTTGGTGCGTTTTGGCTTCTTGCCGGGTGCCGGAGCAGCATTCGGGTTGTAGGCGGGATTCGACCTGGGGATGACGGCTTCCGTATCCTTGAGATAAGCGTCGAGCCGTGCGGAGAGTTCCTTCACCCGGGCGGGCTGGGATGCGGCGAGGTCGTTTCGCTCGCCCGGATCCGTTGCGAGGTGATAGAGTTCGTGGCGGTCGGACTGGTCCGCGTTGTCGCAGTAGAGGCGGATCAACTTCCAATCGCCGGAGCGGACATAACTTGCGGGGGAAAGCGGAGTGGGTGCGGGCATTTTTTCGTAATCGCCTCTCGCCGGGATGTGGGGGAAGTGGCAGAACAGCTCGGTGCGCACGCTCGCATTGTTTTCGATAACAGGCCGTTGGCTGATTCCGTCGAACTTCAATCCGGCAGGAAGCTTCCAGCCTAACATATCAGCGAAGGTCGGAAAGAAGTCGGTGCTTTGCAGCAAGGTCGCGGACTCGGAGCCGGGTTTCACCCTGCCCGGCCAGACGATCACCAGCGGGACGCGGGTTCCCGCTTCGTAGATGGTTCCTTTGCCGGCGCGGAGTGGATACGCGCTTGTCACGGGCACCTTGTGGAACTCGGCGGGCATGTGCTCCGCGTTGGGAATGAAATAAGGGCCGTTGTCGGAGGTGAAAACGATGAGCGTGTTTTCCAACACGCCCGCCTGGTCGAGGGCGGCGACGAGCCGGCCGACGACTTCATCGAGAGTCTCGACCATGCCGGCATACACCGGATTCCGCTGTAACGATGCGGGGTCGGCCTTGGCCCGGTATTTGTCGATCTGCTTGTCTTTCGCCTGCCATGGGGAATGGGCCTGAAACGACCAGTAATTCAGGAAGAACGGCTTATCCTTGTGCTGGGCGATGAACTTGACGGCTTCATCCGCCACCAGGTCTTCGAGATTGTCGCCGGGTTTGCCGTGGTTCTTCCAAACGGGAAATGGATAGAAAAACCCGTTGCCCAGTGGACTTGGCGCAGGCGTATGGGGGATGTCCGTGTCGAACCCGTGCTGAAGCGGACTGTAAGGTTCCGGACCGAGATGCCATTTCCCGAAGTGGGCGGTGGTGTAGCCGTTGTCCTTGAACGCCTCACCGAGGGTGTAGTAGTCGGTTTCAAAGCGGGTAATGCTGGTGGCGGTTAGCGCCTTGAGGTTGGGAGCTGCGTTTTGGATCAGTCCCTTTTCCAGAATGGTTTCGGGCAAATGGCAGGTCGGCGCGGTGATGCCGATGCGTGCGGGATTCAACCCGGTGAGGATGCTGGAGCGGGTGGGCGAACACAAGGGGCTGGCGGAGTAGGCCTGGTTGAACTTCATGCCGCGCTTGGCGAGGGCGTCGATGTTAGGAGTTTCGCAGAACTTGCTTCCGTACAAGGAAAGGTCGTTCCAGCCCAGATCGTCGGCGAGGATGAAGACGACGTTCGGTTTGGTTTCCGCGCGGGCCACTGCGGAGATGGCGAGGATCAATAACAATGATCTGAACTTCATGGGATATTCCGGAGTTGTTGGATGGTCACGGGGCCTAGCAGGCCGGCGGCTTGCAGCGGTGCTTTCGGTTTCACGGTCGCGAGCGAAAGCGAGGTGCGGCGTTGGGCGGGCGGCAGGGGCAAGTCGCCGACCAGGCGGTTGTTCCAGGGATTGGTGACGGTGATTTGCAAGGTGTTGGAGCCGGTTTTCGCGGCGGTGCCGAGGTTCACCTGCCAGGGAGCGGTCCAGACGGTGCCGAGGTCCTTGCCGTTGAGTTTCACGGTAGCGAGATCGCAGACTTTTCCGAGATCGAGGATCAGGCCGGCACCGGCTGAGTCGAGGTCGAAGGTGGTCTGATAGGTGGCGGTGCCGGAGTAGTGTTTGATGCCCTCGTCGGCGTGCTGGGTCCAGTCGCTGAGAGTCGCAAATTCGATTTCCGCCGGTCCGCCCCACTTGGGGTCGAAGGCGACGGTCCAAGGATTGCCCAGAGTCATGACCGGTTTGGCTTGTTCAAAATTTTTCCCGGCGGCAGGTTTTCCAGGTTCGCGGAAGACGACGAACCATGACTGGGTGGAGGCGAATTCGAGCGGGACGATGGTTTGGCCGGATTGCTCGCTCCATTCGGATAGAAGGCGGCGTTCACCGGTGACGGCATTCCAAAGTTCAGGCTGGCGGCCGCTGACGCGGAAGGCGCAGTTGACGGTTTCCGGGCGGTCCTTCTGATTGGAGACGAAATAAATTTCAGCATCCTTCGAACTGCGGTGGGTGAACAGGAGGTTGGCGTCGGTAGCCGCGTCGCGGAATTCGATGGCCGGCGGAGTCTGGGTGGAGTTGAAGATTTCCGTCAGGTCTTTTTCCCAAATGATGCGGCCTTTGCCGAGAGGACGTTCGCCGGCTTTGTTGAACTCACCGTTACCCCAGATTTCGGCAGCGAGGGCGCGGACTTCTTCGTCGGCTTGTGGTTGGTTCTGGAGGCTCGGCGATTTGACGGGCGGCGGGCCGAGCACGGTGGCTCCTGCCTGGATAAGGTCGCGGATCTTGCGCAGGACAGCGGGGCGCATGGTGTCCTGTTTTGGCAGGACGAGCACTTTGTAGCTGACTCCGTGGGGGAGGACGAGTTGGCCGTCCTTCACCGCTAGATTGTCCAGGATGACATCTGCGTTGATGTAGTCGAAGTCGCGGCCAGCCGGCAGCGCGGGTTCGCGGGCACCGGTCATTTTCGGCGCGTCCTCACCGATGAAGTAGGCGACATCCGCGACGCGCCAGCCTTGTTGGAGCATCCAGCAGGAGCGGCGTTCGTAGTCCACCCAACTGTTGCCTTTTTCAAACCAGGTGTTGTGGCGGTTGAATTCGGTGCCCCAGGGCGCGTTGACAACGGGGATTTTTTCGTCGCTTGGCTGTTGGATGTAAACGTGGAGGACCACGTGGTTGATTCCCTCACAGAACGACCAGTCACCGCGGGCCTTGAGGTCTTTGGGGGAGTTTTTGAAAGCCGGGCCGCCGGTGAAGGACTCGGCGGATACGAAGGGTTTCCCATAAATGTTAGCACAGGACGAGGCGGCGCGGCACTCGATGGAGCCGAGGTCGCCGGTGACCCAGAACTCGCCGCCGATGCGGTCGGAGTTGGCTCCGTATTTCAGGAATTCGCCGTGGAAACCCCAATGGCCGTAGTTTTCCAACCAGAGGCCGAGTCCGTTCTTCCTGGAGGATTCGTTCATTCCACCGACGTATTCTGAGGCCACGCGGTCGGCGACGATGCGGCGCAGGTCCCAGAGGAACCGCTCGCTTTGCGCGGCGCTGCCGATGATGCGGCCGCTGAGCACCGGCAGCCAGGGGATGGCGTCATAACCGAACTGTTCCTGGAAACTTTCCGCAAGGTCGTCGCTCCAGTTCTGCGAGCCCATCTCATAGCTGTCGGCGACGACGCGGGTGAGCGCCTTGCGGTCGGCGGCGGGCATTCGTTTGAGGAGTTGGCCGATGAAGGCGTCGAAATGCTGTTGAGTGAATTTGCGGTTCATCTTGTCCACTTCGAAGCCGATCGCCTCGGGAGAGGCCGGCGCGTTTTTCATGCCGGTGGGGGTTTTGCCGATGCGCTGGATGATCCACTCGCCAGCGGGCACGTCCCAGGTGAGGGTGCCGTCTTTGCCGAGTTTTCCAGTCAGGTTCTGGATTCCGCTGGCAGGCACGACGAGGTCGGGCGAATCCGGTTCGGGCTGGGTCGGCCACTGATAGGTGCTGGCAAGCGGGAGTGGGGTGGGATGCATCTTGGCGAGTTGCTTCTCGATGTAGGATTCGAGACGGGCGGCTCCTGACAGATCGATTTCGGCGAGTCCGGGGTTCGCGGTGCGGCTTGCCGGATTGGAGAAAATGATGCGGAACTGGCTGCCGGTGGTGGCTGGGAAGGAGACGGTGACCGGTCCGCGAGGCATGAATCCGGTGCCGATGGCGGGGTTTGAACGGTCGCACTTGAATTTGCGGATCGTGGTGAATTTCCCGCTAGAGTCGGCGACCTGGAGCTCGGCATCCGCGCTGAAGGAATCGTCGGTGGGATGGATCCGCAGGCTGCGCGCGGTGAGCGGGGCATTCAGTTGGATGTCCAGGGTGACTGCCGGGTTCTTGGCAGGCCCGGGTTTCACGGGGAACCGCACGTGGGTGCTGAGATCGCCGTCGGCAATTTTCTCCGAGCCATCAGCAACCGGGGAAAAGGTGATGCCCGGCTTGAGCGTTGAAACGGATTGCGCATCATTTTCCGGCGTGGGGAAGGCCAGCACCGCGATGTCCTGAAACTGCTCGATGGGCACGGGTAGTTTTTGTGAAAATTTCCTCGGACCGGTAACACGGGTGTCCGAGGAGATCACGTAGCGCATCGTCTGCTCGGCACTGACCCACGGCCCTCCGGACTGGCTCCAGCCGGGGCAGTTGAACATGCCGATGTTGACGCCGAGGCGGCCGCCCTCGCGGATGGCATGCTCGACGAGCTGCCACCATTCCTCGCTGAGCACTTTGATTTTCCCCGCAGGCTGGTTATCGAGGAAAATGTTGCCGATGAGCGCCTCGCCGATGCCGATGCGCTTCATGGCTTCAAGGTCCTTGGTGATGCCCTCTCTGGAAATATTGTCGCTGACCCAGTAATAGTAGCACCACGGCGCGGCTTGGGCGGGAGGGTTGGCAAATCCGGCCTCAAGCGGATCAGCGGTGGCAGGAGAGAGCAACGCAATGCTGGCGAATGCCGAGCAGAAGGCTGCAAATCGAAGTGTTTTCATGACGAATTGGGCGGAAATGGTGTGAGATTGGGCTTTGCCCGATGGGTTGAATCAAAGCCTTGTGGTTTTGACTGATGCTTCTGCCAGACGTCGTCAGCCTATTTTCCTGAAACGGTTAATACACGGAAAACCGGCCCGAGTTTGCGGAATGCCGGAAAATCATCCCGAAGGATGATTTCGGAGGAAACCGCGCTTCAGGAGACCAAGTGGCGGAAGGGGCGGTTCTGCCGCTTCGGCTTGCCTTGATTCGGTCGTTGTTGGGGCAGTCGCTGCAGTCACAACTTGAAACCACCCCTGAAACCGCTTCCCGGGCGGCTCCACGCGAAATGCACAACCTCATCAACGATCCAGCCCATGCCGATACCGTGAAGAAAATGAACCAGCAGACATTCAAGACTCTTGCGGAAACGGACGGATCAAAGATTCCCTTGCTTCAAGACCGGGGCAGCCAGATGAACAAAAGGACGCGCTCCGGCTCATCGCCGTGCGATTTCAAAGAGTCTCTGATAGAATAGCTATTCCCTCTGGGAGAATCAGCGGGAAACGGGTGATTTGATTTCCCTAACCGCAGCCTTCGGGCCTGCGGATAGTTCTCCGGGTTTCGGGGCGGGAATCGTCACCTTGCCGGTGGCGGCCCACTCGGTGCCGCGGGAAAATGTGACCTGGAATCCAAGTCCGTTCAGCGCCTCGACGTGATGGCCGAGGGTGGTGTGGAACACCCGGCCCTCGCCGAACTTGATGGCCATGAGCAGCGGTTCCTGCTCGTTGGTCTTGTCGGAGAGTCCGGAGCCGAGCACGGAGAGTTGTTTGGCCGGACCGCGGAGGCTGTGATAAAGTTCATCCTGGGTATGCATCCACTTGGGAGGCAATCCCTTCATGATCGGATGCTCTGGCGCGAAGGTTTCCACGATGAATTCCTCGCGGGCTCCATGGCCGCCACAAGGGCCGGGTCCGTGGACTTCCTTCCACTCGCCATCGCGGAGGCGAAGGTAAGGACCGGATTTGGCGTTGCGTCCACCCCACCCTCCGAGTCCGATGATTTCATTATATTCCCCCCAGTTGGCGAACGCGTTGTCCGCCGCGTGGTAACACACGAAGCCACCACCACTCCTGACGTAATCCACAAAGGCCGCCTGGATTTCCTTGGGCCAGTCCTCGCCGTTGTAGTTGGAAACCAAAACGTCGTAATTACTGAAATTCGGCCTCCATTTGGCCCAAAGATCGGCACTGTTGCCATCACCCGCCTTCGCGACTTCCTCCAGTTCCTTGGCGTGCGCGGCCTTCTGCCGGGGATTTGCATTCTCCGGAAGTTTCCTGACTTTTGGCTTGGCGGGCGGAGTGGTGGAAATGTCCACTGCAAAAATCCCCGTATCTTCAAGGATGATTTCCAACAGCGGAGAGGTGGTAGCCCATTGATGGTTGTTTTGGCCATCGATGATGAGTGCCTTGAGCTTTGGACTTTCTGCATGAAGGCCGGAGCTCGGGGAGGCGCAGGTGAGCAGGAAAAAGAGGCTGATTTTCACGAACGGAGCGGTGTGGGTGACGGGTTTGATTGTATGAAATGATCGCTATCGAATCAGTTGCTTCAAGATGATTCCCGAGTATTCCCGGAACTTTGAAAATTCAAAAGCAAATCTTCGACAGAATTTCCTTTCAGCTCGGAAAGCCTATGGTTTTCCCATCGACATGCGTGTGCCGATTCCCTGGTCTCCCATGAATTCTTGATTTCACCCGAATCAGAAAAGCCCCCGGAGAATGGGCGGAATTGATGTGAACCGACATGCTCACGGCCGGAGATGTTCAATCGCTGTTGGATTCGCCCTCCCCACCTGCCGTTCTCGGTTCCGACGAAATACTGGGATCTCCACGATGCCTCGACATTGCCGATGCAGGGATTCCGAACAAGCGCAAGAGGGCGGAAAGCAAATAGTGGAATTCCATCCAATCCGTTTTTGTCAGGAAAATCCTCACTCGGACGCTTGATTTTCCGGGAGCGGCACTTGACGGTCTCCCATGAGGTAGGACATCAGGTGTGCCAACTGCGGATCACCCAGTGAATCCAACAGCCCTTCCGGCATCATGCTGGCGGAGAGTTGTTCCTGTTTGATGATTTGATCGCGCTCGATGGTGGTTTCAATGCCCGCGGTCCGGATGGTGAGCGTGCGTGCGCTTCTGGAGCTGATGGTTCCACTGATGACCCGGCCGTCTTTGAGGGTGATTACATTGAGCGCATAATCCGCGGCGACAATGGCGCTCGGATCGGCCAGGTTTTCAATCAGGTAACCGATGTCATGCCGGCCGCTGCCTGTGAGGTCGGGGCCGATGGAGGAACCTTCTCCATACAGTTTGTGACAAGCCGAGCATCGATGACTGAAGATCCGACGCCCTTGTTTTGGATCACCCCTGCTGATGAAGCCGGGAGTGAGTTTGGCCTTCAGTGATTCAACAAGTTTGGCTCTATCCGCATTCGATTCACCGAATCCGCCCCAGGACTCGGCCAGCAACCGGTTGAGGACAGGATCATTGAATGCGCGGATCTGGCGCGCCGTCGCCGCCGAGACTTCCTCACGTGCGATGGTTTGATTCAAATGGGTTAACAGACCTTTAGCAGACCCGGGTCGCGAGGCGAGCACCTCAACCGCATGAGGTTTCTCCAACGAAGCGAGCCTGGGAAAACGAGATATGATTTTCCCGGCGATCGAAGGATCGTCGAATTGCGCAAGACCCCGAATGGCGGTGAGACTCAATGCATCCACCTCGATGAGCGATTCACATAACTGTTGGAGGCCGGGAATTCCGGCGTCAATCAGACTTTGCAGGGAACTAATGCGCTCTTCGGCCGATTTGGCAGGATCCAGAGTGAAGGATCGCGCAAGTTCAATGGCCTCTCCACACCCGAAGACAATCCCCATACCGCGGGATTCCGAGGGGTGCTTACGGGCAAATGAATCCCACGCGGCAGGTTTCGGGGCGCTGCGCCAGCCCTTGAGCGCATCACGCATTCCTGCAAGCAGGTCTGAGGCATCAGCATCGGCATGGTCTTCCAACATTCTGTTCACTGAATCCGAATCCTTCAGGATTTCCTCCGTGACACGCCTGGCAAGATGACGCTTCACGAGTGGAATCCGGCAATCTCTGAAAAGACCGGCCAACGTAGAGGAGGGAAGGTCGCGAATGCCGTACCAAATCATCAGCGGAAGATTGTGATCTGTTGCATCCTGAGCGTGGGATACAAGTCCCCGCGCTGCGTTCACCCTGGCTTGAACGGGCAATCTTTGGAGCATGGATGCCCATTTGAGCCGCATCGCCGGAGATTCCTCCCCGCGGGTGATGGCCCCGATCTTCACAGAGTTTTCACTATCAATCGCAAATTGTCGTTCGATCACATGCACGGGCGAGTTCAAGAGAGTGAGCTGAAACATCAAGGCTTTGATCGATTCATCGACTGGCTCTGATTGGAACGAAAATGGATCATTCATCTCCGCGTCGGGGTAAGCTCCCAGCCAGTGGAGTGTCTGTCTGAGGTTCCGTTGATGGCTGATATCGGAGGAATTCCCAACGAGTTCCAGAAGGAATTCCATCGCTGCCGGTGTGATGCCGTCCCGCCATTTTCTTTCCCGCAATTCCCACCGGGCCATCCGGACGCACCATTCGTTATCGTCGAGCTGGAGCCTGACAAGTTCTTCCGTGGAGAGCCGGGCAAGATCGACGGGGGCGGGCCCGGCCGGCTCGCCATAGGTAATTTTATAGATGCGCCCCGATCGGCGATGAACCCCATCGTTTTCGTGGCACTCCCCGGTGTCGCTCCAATCGAGGATGTGGCTCTTCAGCAAAATCTGTGGGTGAACTTTGGTTCGGGCAGGTCTCCAAGTGTGTGATAGAGAGATGTTTGTAGCAGATCAAAGCTGCGATAACCATAAGCTTTTCTCATGCACAGATTGATCCGCAGGTTGAGGCCT
>JBGSTM010000188.1:0-19942 GCA_041736495.1 Akkermansiaceae bacterium | reverse complement strand
GGACTGGCGCTGGTGCTTCGCCGCCATCTCGGCAGGCGATGCGGTGCGCTACTCGCCGGTCTATCCCCCGGGCAGCCGGAATTTCACGCTCACCGCCGGTGAGACGCAGGTGTTTATCATCGTCACGGCGACTCCTGATAGCACAAGCCTCGATCTGGAGAGTTATCATAATACCAAGCCGGTGGATAAACACATCGACCGCATGCGCTATGCCTACGAGGTGCGGCTGGTGAACGCCGCTCCCGCCGCCCACCGCTATGTCGTGGCGATTCCTTCCGGCTACCGCACTCACAGCAACGGCGGCGGCGCGCTCGGTCCATCCGCCACGGCGTCGGCGACGGCGACGGCCTATGTCGGACCGAATGCCAAGGTGCTTGGGACGGCCAAAGTGTTCGGCACCGCCCGCGTTGAGGATTACGCGGTGGTGCAGGGCAGCGCGACCGTGCAAGGCAGCGCGGTGGTCAGCGGAGCGGCGATGCTGGAAGGCAATGCGCTGGTCGAAGGTGAAGCCCGGGTGCGCGACCGGGCGCATCTCACGAACGGATCCGTCGTCCGCGGGCGGGCTCTGGTAGGAGGTTATACGAAAATAGAAAACACCACGGTCACCGATGACGTCATCGTCCGTGGCTGTGCGAATCCCTTCGGCGGCACAGTTAGCGGCACCGCGATTCTGGACCACGATTACTCAATGGCCCTGACCGTGAACAGCGGCGCGCATTTCGGCCATGTGCCTTGGGACAATTACTGGAATGACCACTATGGACAAACACTTCGCACGCCACGCGGCCTCGTCGCCAGCTATCGGACCGAAGAGGCCGATGGCGCGGAATGGTGGGATGAATTCGGCGCGCTCCATGCGATCCTGCGCGGCGCTCCGGCGAGAACCTTGGACGCCGGAGTCGCTTCTCCAGTCGTAGCGTTCGACGGCATCGACGACTACGTCTCGCTGGACCGCAGCCTCGCCGATACGCGGCGGATTTCTTTTTCCGCCTGGGTCAAGCCAGCCAATGCCATCGGCGCGTCGGAACCGCTGTTATTTCTCGGCAGCAGCGCGACGCGGGCTTTGAAACTGGTGCGAAACGCCACGGGCCACGTCGTTTTTACCCTCAGTGACGGTACCACGACCCGCACGCTGACCGGCACCAGCCAGCTGCCGCAAAACGAGTGGCGGCATGTGGCATTTACGCTCGATGGAACAAACGGCACACTCTTCATCAACGGCGTTCCTGAGGCCACCACCACCATCGCGATGACCCCGCTCACCGTTCTTGCGGCTAACAGCGTCACCGCCTTGCAGGGCAATTTCCTCGGCCGCGACTGGACGGGAGCCTTGTTCAAGGGCGGTTTCGAAGACGTGCGTTTTTACAACGTCTCCATGACCCCTGCCGAGGTGAGGGCGGAATCCGCGCGGCGCGGGAGCATCATCGGCCAGTTTTCACCCTTCGCGGCCACCGATTTCAATGGCTCGACCACCACCAACGAAAGCGGGGCGAGAAACGGCCGCGTCCGCACGCTCAGCGCCTGGGTAAAGCCCCGCACATCCGATAATGTTAGCCATTACGAGGCGGTCTTCGACAGCACCGACGAGCGCTTCGGCCGCACCGGCAGTGGATGGGGACTGGATGAAGGAAAATGGGTCGCTCGGTTGGAGAGGTTGGGGAACTGGGCAACAAATGTTCCTGCTGTGTTAGGCAAATGGCAGCATGTCGCGCTTTCGTTCAACGGCGGTAGTGCGACGCTGTTCATCAATGGCGTGCAGGCCGCCACCCGCAACTACACCGGGCCCGCGCAGGACTCGGATGCCGCGGGGAAATGTTTCCGCATCGGGTTTTCCCAAACAGCGGCGGAAGTGGCGACCCGTCAGTTTTTTGACGGCCTCATCCTCAACGCCCGCATCCATGACCGAGCGCTCACCGCCGACCAGATCATCCTTGATAGCGACGGCGACGGGGTGAACGACAACGTGGAAGTCGATTCTTCAACCAACCCGCTTGACCCGCTCAGTGTGCCCCCACGGAAGGCGATTTCCGGTAGAGTCACAACCTCCACCGGCGGCGTGCTGGCCGGAGCCACGGTTTATTTTTCGGACAGCCCGAACGCGTCCTCCACCGGCACGATCACCACCACCACCGATGCATTGGGAAACTACAGCCAACTTCTAACTTCCGGATCCTGGTTTGTGGTCGCCGCCGGCAACGGATACAATTCGGGAACCGAGCGCGGCGCTGTCATCGCAGCGGCAGATGTTTCTAACGCCGACTTCCTGCTCTCTCCTTACGCCGGCGTCAGCGGCCGCGTCACCCAGCGCGGCGGCGGAGGAATTGCCGGAGCTTTGGTCTATTTCTCACAGTCCGCCCTCGCGGCAAGCGCCCCGGTTTTCACCGCAGTTGCCAATGTGAACGGTGATTACATCCAGGCGCTGCCCGATGGTGTCTGGTATGTCGCTGCCGGAAATTCGGGAAATCACATCTCCAGCGATAAATCCATCACGCTCACTGGCGGCAACATCGCGAACATCGATTTTCAACTCATCGCCCACAACGTGCCGCGTGGCACGGACCTGTTGTTTTCCGCCCAAACGGAAAGCCTCCCCGCCGCAGGAGCCACCGGCAACTGGCCGACCTATTTACCATCCGGCCAAACCCTCACGTCCATGGGCTCGCCCACTGTCGAGGCGATCAACGGCGCGAAATGGGTCCGCCACACCTTCGCGGATGCCGATGGATTCCGCCTCGGCACCTATTCCAGCGCCATTCCGGTCAATGGTGCGACGGTCGTCGTCGCTGCCAGACCCCAGCGAAACAACAACGGCGATCCGTGGACCTCGCTGATAGATATCTTCTACAACCGTCTCGTCCTCGGCATCCGCAACAGCACGGGTGCGATCGTGGTGTTTCGAAATGGCACCCAGTTCGCGGGACCTGTCATTCCGGACGGCCAAGCCACCGTACTCAGCCTGGTCGTGCAACCCAACGGCAACTTCAAGGTCTTCGCAAACGGCGTGGAAGTCATGAACAATACCTCCACGAGCACCTTCACCTCGCTCGTCCCCAACGTTTCCGGCACCTACGCCAATGCCATCAATGTCGGCCGCAACAACCCGGATGGATGGACCACTTTCAACGGCCTGATCGGCGATGTGTTTGTCTATAAAGTCGCCCTGACCGCCACTGAGCGCCAGCAGATCGAGGCGGACATGCTGCCGCGATTCGTCACCACGGACCCCGTCATCACCGCCAGCGCTGGAGCAGGCGGCACGATCAATCCCACCGGCAGCGTCCCCGTCGCCCCGGGCGGCAATCAGGTATTCACCTTTACGCCCCGGCCGGATTACGTGACCAGCGGAATTCTGGTAGATGGCGTGGCCCAGCCCCTGTCGAAAACCTATCAATTCTCCAACATCACCGGAAACAGGACCATCGCCGTGAGCTACACCCTCTCGCCGAAGGGTGCATGGAAACAATCCCGCTTCGGCGCGGATGCGGCCGATCCGCTCATCTCCGGTGACCTCGCCGATCCGGATCACGACGGCATCGTGAATCTGCTCGAATACGCCGCAGGCACCTCACCGACTCTTTCCTCCACGGTCGCCTGCGAATGCGTTCTCAATGGAGCCACCATCGACTTCACCTATCCGGTCGATCCCGCTGCTACTGATGTCTCCCGCTCGGTGGAATGGAGCGACACGCTGCTTGCCGACCTCTGGAGCACGGGAGGCGTCAGCGCCCCTGTGCCCGTCGCCGGAACAAACCTGCACCTCGTGACGGTTCCCGCGGGCGTTGGTCATTGCCGTTTCGTGAGATTGAAGGTAAGTGTGCTGCAATGAACCCATTCATGAGAAAAATCCGCGTCGCCCCCTTCATCGCATGGTTGCTTCTGGCATCCCACGCCGCAGCCGCACCCGTGATCCAGCCTCCTGACGGCCGCATCGCCGTGGTGGCGGACGGGAATTCGCCCGACCTTGATGATATTGGAGCTACCGCCGTTTCCCTCTCCTTGCTGCGGGCGGCCGGGCTGGCCGACCGCCTTGTGTATTATTCCCATAGTTGCGATCTGGTGAGAGGTCGGAAAATCACGGCCGCCCAGGAACTTGCACGGCAGGAAATGATGCAGACCAGTTGCGACGGCACCGCCAGCCGGTGGGGCGGATTCGGACACCTGACGTTCTGGAACTGCATGACTCAAAAGGAGGAAGCCATCGCAAAACTGCGCGACGCCATCAATACGTCCACCGAGGCGGATCCGCTATGGATCATTGAGGCAGGCGAACCTGATATCATCGTGTATGCGCTTAAAGCCGCGGACCCCGCCAAGCGCCCGCACGTGTTCGTCGTCACTCATCACCGCTTCAACGATGGCAGCGGGGATTTTTTCAAATGGGATGACCTGTTGGCAACCGGAGTGACCGAAGTGCGTATCTCTAACCAGAATGTCGGACTCAAGGTGCCCATGGCGGAGTGGGACTGGGCGAAAAACCATCCGGACGAGCGGACCCGGTGGATCTGGGAGCAGGGGAAAATCGCAGAGGCGGATCCGGTGGTCGATTTTCAAAAGGGTGACTTCGACTATTCTGACGCGGGCATGGTCCTCTACTGGCTAACGGGCGCCACGCGCGGCGGCCTCGAAAAGGGCAACACCGGGGATGTCAGGGCGCTCCTGCTCCGCCATGTGGAACCCCCGCCGGCGGGGAAATGAGATCCACCGGAGTGCTCGTCCTTGCAGCCGGGAGTTGTTGCCCCGCCGAGGTGGCAGCCGATGACGCGCGTGCGCTCCCTCCGAGAAAAGCGACGAGATCCAAGTTCGGGACATCGTCAATGCCGCTCGGAACACGCTCCGTGCGCTTTGCAGCTGCGATCACGCTGTTTCGGGTTTTCGATCATCCAGTTCAGAACACCATTGATGCTGCTCGGAACACCCTCCGCCCGCTTGAAAGTTCCGGCACCGGGGCTTTTCGGTCCGTCATCGCAGTTTGGAAGTGGGAGGGGGGGCCTCTGAAGTGGCTCCCCCCACCTCCGAAGTGGGTTAAGAACCCGGTTTACAGCCTGAAGGATCTGTTTTGAGTCTCCCGGATCCTGTCCATCCATGGTTGATCATAAAAATTTGTCCGATTTCGCCGCGGGGTTCACATTACTCTGCAGACCATGGAAATTTCCGGACCCTCAGATGCTGAACTGCTCGACGAATGGCTAACGCATCGTCGGGAGCCTGCGTTTCGCGCTCTGGTTTCCCGCTACGCACCGCTCGTCCACTCCGCCGCCAAGCGCATCTGTGGCGACGACGCTCTGGCTGCCGATGCCTCGCAGCTCGTTTTTATCCTGCTCGCCCGGAAGGCGAAATCCCTCACTTCGCATCCCTCCCTCGCCGGGTGGCTGCACGTCACCGCCGTCATGCAGACGCGCAATCTGATCGACAAATCCCGCCGCGAATCCCGCAAACGCCAGCTCTTCCAATCCGCCATGGAAAACGACTCTCAGTCCCCTCCCGACACCTCCCGGCGGGAGATCCAGCCCATGCTCGACGATGCGCTGAATTCACTTTCATCGAGTGACCGCGAGGGCATCCTCCTCCGTTTCTACCGCTCCCTGAGCACGAAGGAAATCGGCGCCACCCTCGGCATTGCCACCGACGCCGCGCAAAAACGCCTCGACCGAGCGACGGTGCGGCTTCGCGAAAAACTCACCCGTCGCGGAGTCACCACCGCTGGATCACTCTCCGCCGTGATGCTCGCGGGATTTTCCACAGACGCCCAAGCCGCAGTCATTTTCACCTCTATCCTCAGCTCCAAGGCTAATGGCGTGCCAGCTCCGTGAGGTGCGGGATGGCCTGGACACAAGGGCCGCACCAGGTGGCCCAGAACTCGATGATGTAGGTTCGCTCGGGGTCGAGTTTGAGGACGGGTTCACCCTTGATCCATTTGGCGGCTTTGATTTCAGGTGCCGGATCGCCGAGGCCGAGCGTGGCAGCATGAAGCAGGGGACTCACGAGCGCGGCCAGCGCGAGGGCGGTGATGATGATTTTGTGTTTCATGATAGAGGGAGCGATGGCCGGGTTGACCCCCGACACCTCAGAAAGTACATCTGCGGCGGTTTTTGCCGGTGATCGATTTGGCTAAATTTTTTTTTCTCCCGTTTTCACAGGTCGGAAACAAACACTTCATCGCTTGCAAGAGAAGCAGTGTATTGCCAATTTCCCGATTTTTTTTGTCCTTTTTCGCTGACACGCGCACATAAAGATTAGGACCCTCACCGCATTCCTCCACTCTCACCAGTATCCAATCCTCCGTGAAAATCCCCCGACTCAACCACCTCCTGCCTCTCTTGTTAGTCACGGCGTTTGGCTTTCTCCTCGGATGGACGGCTCGGGATCATGCCACACCCACCACTCAACACCCATCCCCGGAAAAAGCCCGCACACGGTCCGCCATAAGACTGGAACGCGAGGAAGTGAGCGCGGCTGAAACAGCCGCCGTGCCGCCCGCGACTCAGCATGCAGCATCGCCCGAAAGCGAAAGCCCGAATTCCACAAGCGGCCCAACCCTCGAACAATCCCTTCATGCGTTGGAGGCCATGCCTGTCGGCAGTGAACGTTCTCAGAAGCTTTTGGAAATCCTGAGGAGCCATGATATCAAGGTTCCTGCCGATGCCAACCGCCTCTATGCGTTGCTATCGGGCCACGAACGGATTGATTATGCCTCCAGAATTGCCGGCAACTTGGCAAAAACAGACGTTCAGGCGGCACTCACTTGGGCCGCCGGGCTCCCGTCCGGCCAAGGGCGTGCCAGTTCTCTGGCCGCAACCACCAAAGTCTGGGTGGAAAGCGATCCCCGCGCAGCTCTGGAATGGTCGTTGAAAAACAACACCACTGCCGAGAACTCCAACATCCTCGGCGCGGCTTTCTCCGCGTGGATGAGCGAGTCCCCGGATCAAGCGCTTGCCTTGCTCAACACACTTCCACGCGACAAAAACCGTGAAACGCTCATGGGTCAGGCCATCACCTCGCTGCTGGAGACTCCCGGGGCTCAGGGTGCCCTGGACCTGTTCAACAACGAACTGTCGGTCGAAGGACAACGCATCGCCAGCTACGCGATCGCCTCAAAGCTGTTGCTCTCGGACCCAGCCGCAGCTACGGCCTGGGCCGAGCAAATCACGGACGACCGGGCGCGTCAGAACGCTATTGGACGGATCGCCGCAGAATGGAGTGCCAGAGCACCGGACGCCGCCGCCGCATGGGCCGAAAATCTTCCCGAAGGGAGCGGCCGTGGGGAAGCCTTGGCAAACATCTCTTTCCAGTGGACCAAGAGTGATCCCGAGGCTGCGGCGAAATGGCTGACAAACTTCCAAAAAGGCGATGAGCGCGACCACATGGTCTCCAACTTTTCACTGAACCTGGTGGAGTACGACCCCGAATCCGCCGTGAATTGGGCAGGGAGCATCACCGATCCGGCGGTCAAGCAATTGCGCATTCAGGAACTCACCACCGTGTGGCTGCGCAAAGATCCTGCCTCGGCAAGAGCATGGATCGCGAAAAACTCTCCAAGCGGAAGAAACTAATTTCACGAGGGAATCGCTAACTTGCCGCGAGGCATGAGGTGCGAAAAATCCTCAAGCGCATCCAAGCAAAGTAGCCAGGGAGCGCGTTCACCCCACTCAACAGACACGGCACCTCGACATCGATCAAACGGTCACCGAGTCCAGCCGATGCTATGAAGTAACGGAGCGCGGAATCGTGGTCGCCCTGCTCCAGCGCCAAACGTGCCGAAGAGCGGAGAACAGCCGCACCGACGCTCATGGAGACTTCGCTACATAGCGTCTCAAATTTTTTTTGTCCGTTTTCTCCAGCTGGTTTCAATACTGTGATGAACCATGACTGAAAGCTCCGATGCCGAACTACTTACCGCTTGGGTGACCCAGCGGCGTGAGCCCGCATTTCACGCCTTGGTCGTCCGCTATGCCGGGCTTGTCCACATGGCCTCAAAGCGGGCTTGCGGTGACGATTCCCTCGCGGCGGACGCCTCGCAGCTCGTTTTCATCCAACTTGCGCAGAAGGCGAAATCCCTGCTCGGTCATCCCTCGCTCGCCGGATGGTTGCACGTCACCGCCGTGATGAAAACCCGGGAACTCCTCGGTAAAAACCAACGCGAATCCCGCAAGCGCCAGCTCTTTCACTCCGCCATGGAACCCGAATCCTCCACCCCACACGACGGCGACTGGCAGGAAATCCAACCTCATCTCAATGACGCGCTCGAATCCCTCTCGAAAAACGATCGCGAGGCGATCCTCCTGCGTTTCTACCGCTCTCTCAGCGTGAAGGAAATCGCCGCCACCCTCGGCATTGCAAACGACGCCGCGCAAAAACGCCTCGACCGCGCGACCGAACGCCTCCGCGAAAAACTCACCCGCCGGGGTATCAGCACCAGCGCCTCGCTGTCCGCCGTGATGCTCGCCGGTTATGCCAGCGAGGCCAAAGCCGCCACCAGTTTCACCTCCGTTCTCAGTTCCAAAGCCATCGCTGCCAGCGCTGTTAGCAGCTCCGGCGTCACTTCCATCGCCCTATTCATCATGACCAAGAAAACCACCGTCGCCGCCGTTGCCCTTTTGTTGCTCGCAGGAGGGGCTGCCATCGCCATCAAGCAGCCCACCCTGTTTTCCAAACTTGCCAGCACGACGCAGGAAAAGCGCCCAACTCGCTCTGAAACAGCAAGCACCACCCCCGAAAGCACCCCACGCAACGGAGGAAAAAGGGCAGACGTTGCAAATTCCGATGCCGAACTCATTGCGAAATACGGCGAATCCCGTACGAAATTCGCACGATACACCTTGAGCGCTTTGCTGGAAGTGAACGAATTGACCTTATCCCTATTGGAAAATTACCACGCCGCCTTGAGTCCCGAAGAACTGAAGGAGAAGGTGTTCTCCGAGTCAGCTACCTCCACTGCGGAGGCTCTCAACCTCACCCCCCCACAGCGCGACGAACTGGTCCGACTCTTCATGGAGGCCTACTTCAGGAAAATGTCAGAACTGCCAAAAAAGGTCGCTTTTGTCAGAGCAAACGCCCCCGCTGCCAGTGAGCTGCTCCTCGCTGGAGATGCCGTTTTGAAAGGAAAAACGCCCGCCGAAGATTACTACCTCCTGCGAGACTCTTCCCTTCCTCTTGTTGAAATGATACACGATTTACTGAGCACCAAAATGAGCAGCGACCCGAATTCGACTGAGCTTCCAGACCCCACCTTCGTCGAAGAGTTCCGCAAAGTGCTCGAACCTCGCCAAGCCGAAATTTTCGATCAAAAGGTGGCTGCTGATAGAGCCGAGCACAACGCCGCCATCTTAACTGTCAGCCAGTTCGACGTGGAGCAAATCGACCAAACCAATCAGGACGCGAAAAAAGTTCTCTTGCCGCTGATAGAGACCCTTCAAGCCTTGAAACAACTTCAAGGAAGCAGCGGAAGCGGGAAAAAGTAGCTGCTAAGAAAAAATGGGTTGGTTGCTTATCCCTCCAAGAAACGAATGAAATACCGGGCCACCCTGGCCCGTTCTGTGTCACGGAATGTTTAAAAACCTGTTTTTATGGATCGGACTGGTGTTTGCGGCAATTGGATTTTGCCCCTGGAGTGCCGCGCAGCCCGTTGAAAATGAGCGTTCACACGGTTACGTCGGATTGAGGCCGCTTCCCCGCACTCAGGCGGATTTGTCGTCGAACCACGGCGGCTCGTGGGCTGGCATGCCGACTTTCGATCAGCAAAAGGGCAACTATCCGTTTGTCGCCGAACATCTGGATCTGGTGAAAGGTTGGCTGGACGGCGATTTTAAAACCCGCCGGATGTTCTTTGAATATTACTGGGGCCTGAGCGCCGTGCGGGACGACCTCGATCCGAATAAGAACTTGTTGATCAAAACCATCATGCAATGGGAGAAACAAGGCGGGCAGGTTGAGCATATCCTCATTTGCCGCGAAGCCCGGCTGGTGAAAGGAAAGGGTTTCCCGGAGGCCGAACTGGGACCGTTTCCCGAGGATGGGAGAATCCTCTCGCTGGAGGACATTCGCAACATTCGCGAAATGATGCGTAAGGCGAGCGAGTTGGGCCTTGTGAAACATGCGCATTACAAGCTCATCCAAATGGTCGAGGAACCTTCGTTTTTTTCCGAAAACAAGGCGGCCCAGGAGGTGATTGCCGCAGTGGAGGGCGTGGCTTACGAGTGCCACCAGTTCAATCGCCATTGGCCCCTCGATACAGGATGGTCAAATCCTGAGAAGGTGGTGCGCGGCGCGCGTTGGACTCTGGAACAAAACAAAGAGTATATCTTCTACTACGGACCGGTGATCTGGAAATCCCCCAAGTATGTTGAATTCATCGAGCGTGAATGGCTGCAGACATATTGGAAGGCGGGTCTGCCGAAGCGGCATCCCCGCATGCACTATTATCTCAACACCTTTCCCCACGATCAAGGACGTGGCCGGCCGGTGGGGCCGGAATCCGATCCGCATTCAGTTCTCGGATTCACCAAATGGTTGATCCAGGAAATCAAGGGCATTCCTTGAACGAGGTAGGAGGAGTGGCTTTACGAAAGCTTCGCTTTTTTTCAATGGCATCGGCGCTCGTAAAGACGCCACTACACGGCTTCGCCAGCCAGGGTTGGCTCAGACCTATGCGATTGGCGCCAAAATGACGTTTCGCTTCTGGCCGTTCCGCCGCATCGGAGAGGTCCAGGACGGATCAAGCCGCTGAAGGAATCCTGCTGCTTAACGATCAGTTTGACTGATGGACTTCACAGCCGATATAAGCATCAGGCATCGTTGTGGGTTCATGGTCGGTAAATCTCCATGGCCATCGACCGAAGTTGACAAAACCACTCTCAGGAATTTTCCAGCGAACGAACCCGCCGCATGGCACTTCACCTCATCAATCGTTTCCAAACCCCTATCCAATCTCACCATGAAAACCAACACATCCCGCCTCCTCGCCCTCGCCTGCTCCGTGCTGGGCCTGATCTCCATGACCCCGGCCGCCCGTGCCGAGGCGGAACCCAAGCACCCCCTCAAGCCGCTGCTTTGGAAAGTCGAGGGCAAGGGGCTCACCCAGCCGTCCTACCTTTTCGGCACCATCCACATCAGCAAAGGGCCTGCGGTCACGCTGCATCCCGCCGCGCAAAAGGCTTTTGACGCATCTCCGAACTTCTATGCGGAAGTCCCCTTGGACCCTGCCAGCCAAATGGCCACCATGCCCTTGATGATGCGCAAGGATGGGAAATCGCTCGACGAATCCATCGGCAAGGACCTCGCCGCCGAACTCAACGCCGAGTTGAAGCTCATCAATCCAGCGCTCGACTCCACTCCATTTCAGGCCATGAGCACGTGGGCCGCCGCGGTGCTTCCGCAGGTTCTTCCCCATCAGCTGGAAGGAGGGAAACCGCTGGACGTGAAACTTTGGGAACAAGCCGAAGCCGCTGGCAAAAAAACAGCAGGCATGGAAAAACCGGAAGCACAGATGATTGCCTTCACCGAACTTACCGAAGCCGAACAAGTGACACTCCTCTCCGAAACCCTCAAGGGCCTGAAGAAAGAACGCGCCGAGGGCAAAAATGCCACCAAAGATCTGATCGCCGCCTACGTCTCGGGCGAACCCGCGAAAGTGGCCTTGGAAATGGACCGCCTGATGCAGGAAATGGCGACGGGCGAGCACAAGGAACTCGGCGAAAAACTCATGAAACGCTTGCTGAACGACCGCGACAAAACCATGGCGGACTTCATCGCGAATACTTTGAAAAACCAACCGGACACCAGCCACTTCTTCGCTGCCGGAGCGCTGCATTACTGCACGGATACCGGCATTCCCTCCCACCTCCAAGCCGCGGGTTACACGGTGACGCGGATTGAAAGGTAGGCGAAAGTTGGGACCGGCTATTCGGCTTTCCCTACCGTGCTCCGGAAATCCTTGAATCCTGCGATTTGTGGCGTGGTTTTTTGGGCACCTCCATAGACAAACATGACCATGCGCGAGCGCGGGTCATGGGACCATTTGGTCTCACAGATCGGGTGGAAATCCGGATCTCCTGAAATGGCATAGGAGAGCTTGACGTCGAAGTCCTCCTCACTCGTCGCCGGTGCGTCGATGACCATGCGGGATTGTCCCTTCATCGCGAGTTTCTGGCTTCCCAACTGGCCGCCGACCGCGTGGTCCGTCAGGTTGTACCACATCATCTGTCCTTTGCGGAATTTCCCCGCTCCGGCGTCGATGATCTGGAACCGGACCGGCACGACTTTGTTAGTTGGATCGCCGGAGACGACAATATAGAAGTCGGTGATCGCGGCGGGGAGTTTCTGTGCGGGCGCACCGGCGGGGATTTCCTCCGGCTTGAGGACCGCACCGGGCAGGAGGTGGATGCTGGTATCTCCGCCAGCGACTTGATAGACGTCGGAAAAGTTCATTTCCGGCAGCTCGACTTCCTGGGATGCGACCCCGTCGAAGAGGGTGAGCTTGGCGGGTGCGTTGGGTGGCGGATTCAAGTAAAGAATCCGGCAGGTGCGTTTTTGCGGTTTTTCCTGGGCGGTGGCGAGCAACGGAAAACACAGGACGATCAGTAGCAGGTGGCGCATGGGTTCGCGAACGGGGTTGAAATGATGAATGGTGATACGGGACGGTGATCAATCCGAACGGGAATGACACTAAATTTCGTTTTCCGCAACCCAACGGAAGGAAACGATTTCGAAACGGCGTCCGAATATCGAATTGATCGCTTTGCGGGCGGGCAGGGTTCCGGAGTTGTTGGAAAGGTCCGCGAGCGCCGCGTCATCGGCAGGATCCACGAAATTCCGGGTTCGGCGGATGGTCGCTTCGCATACGGCGCGGGCCTTGACCGTGTTGCCGGTGGCATCGCGTGCATCGCCGTAGGCGCGGATGGTGAAGGTGTCGTCCCGAGCGGAGAGGATGGGGGCGAGCGGACGCAGGATGTCAGCCTGGCGGGTCCAGCCGGGAAGACCGTAGATGTTATATCCCTCGGCGGCGGCGGGGAACGCGTAGCGGGTGGCTCCGCCGGGTGGAGTCGAGGTTGAGACGTTTGTTCCCAAGCCGTCGGGTGTCAGGTCGCGCTGCAACATGCCGAACGGGTTGTCCGGGCTGGCAGCGAGCTTGTTGAGAGCGGTTTGCAACGCTCCGGCGAGGGCGGGTTCGCCGGAGGAAAGCTGCCGGTTGACGAACTCGGAGAGTGATAGGAACGGGCCGCGGAGGCGCACCTGTTTGACGACTTCCTCGGCCAGGAGATCAAGTTGTGATCCGGTGAAAACCCGGTATCCGACATATTCCGCGTTGCCGACGAAAGAGCCGGAGGTCCCGGATTTTTTCGTTTCCACGTCACCGGCGACACTGAAGCGGCTGAAACCGTAGTCGGTGGCGGCCGCAAGTTCCGGCTTGCCGGTGTTGTTCATGTAGGGGACCTGCTGGTTGCGCGCGTGACCTAACAAAGCGCGCCAGGCTTTCACCGATGTGGAATTGACATTGAACATGCCTTCCACTTCCAACCGGGAGGCGATGGTTTTCCATGAGGTGGCGGGCTTGTCCACGTTGTCGGTGGCCCGTGTGTTGGCATCGGCAGCGGAGAGGGCGGCGAAGCTGATGTCTTCGGGGATTGCCTTGTAAGCGCGGTTTGCCAGCGGTTTTTTCGGATCCTGGAGAAATGCGGTGTATGTCGATTTGACGGTCGATGTGTTAGGCGGCTTGCCGAACGCGGCGGGTTCCGGCGCGATCGACGAGAAGAACCAATCGTCAAACAGAACGTGATTGAGGCAGTAGGAATCGTCATTCTGCAGGTTTTCAGCACCTTTGGCGCTGGCTTCGGCGGGATTGACGACATTGTCCGCGGGGATGAGCGGTGTGGCGTCGCTGTTTCCTACCAAATTGAAGGAGAAGGGAGGAATGGGGTTTTCATAGCGCGCGTCCCAGTTCTGGAGTTCTGCCAGTGAGTTGAGCGGCCGGCCGGGCAGCTCGGCGATCACACAGCGCGAGAGTCCATCCGCCGCCTTGAAGCCAGTCACAATGAACCCGCGGTTGGCGCTCGTGACTTCTGGCAGATAGGGGCTGTTCGCACGCAAACCTTGGAAACTGAATTCAAACGGCGAGTTGACGTTGTGGAGGACGCCCGGGTAGTCATAGCCGATCGTGGATTCGGTAACGCTCTTCCTGCCCATGGCGGTGAAATTGACGAAGGGACTGGATTGCACGAATCCCTTTGAGGGAAGGTGGGTGTTGCTGGCCATCCGGGCTCCGAAGGTGACGGATAGAAACGGTGTGGTGGAGTTGGCCTCGGCAAGCGTCGGCGACGGGAATTTCGCCTCGCCAAGCGGTGGGTAAAATGACGATGCCAGCGCGGCATCGTAGATCATCCGATAGGCAAGGACGTTCCCGGAGCCTGCAAGGACCATGTTCATGTAGAGGCCCACGCCTTCGGCATTATCCTTGAATTCCGAGTCAAACGTCATGCTGGTGGTGATCTTGTTGTTGGCCACCGGCGTCGCATTCCCTACGGCCTTGGCGATGGGATAGCTGATTCCGCCGTTCGGCTTGTATCCTGCGGTGAGCGCGGTTCCCCCGCTGGCACTGAAGACGCGGGTTTCGCCCGGCGCGAATGTGCCAGTGGTGAGGGTGTAGTTGACCGGGCCCTGAGTCGCTCCCTTGATGTTTCTATCAGTTGCAGATTTGGAGAGCCGGTCGCCTTGCAGGGTGAATTTATTGGGCAGCGCCACGCCACCCACCTTGTAATCAATCACGGGGGGAAGAGAGCCTCCCAAGGTGATCGTCAGCGCACCGGGGACTGTCAGGTTGACATTGTAGGGATTCCACAAAGTGATCACGGGCTGGACGACGAGGTTTAAATCGTATTTTCCGGCCGTGGCGCTTGGTACCGTTTTGTGGGAGTAGATCCACTGGACGCGGGAGATGACAGGCAGGATGCGGACCTTGTGGATGAAATCAGAGACATTTCCGTTAATGGCCGTCCCCCGTGCGCTCGTTGTCATCGCGTTGGTGGCGGTCGTAGCGGGGAAGGTGCCGTCTTTGTACATCGTGGCGTATCTCGCGAGATGAGCCCAGCTGCCGATCGGGGGGAAGCGATAGATCGCCTCGTTGCCGGTGACGGCCCCCCGGCGATAGTCCGCCCAGTGATAGAGGATGGACTTGGCGGCGACCGGATCCGAGGTCGGGCGGGTGAACAAAAGGTCCTTTTCGGAGGTCACCCTGAAGAAGGGGAGGGCGCTGGACGGTAGCGCGGGACTTTCCCAATTTTCGGTGACCAGGGTCAGATCCTTGCGCCAGCCACCGGTGGCGGTGTTGGTGAGCAAGCCGACCGAGTTTGCGGAAAGATCGTGGAAAAACTCCTGGGAGATTTTTGTGGGGGAGCCGAGTAGATTGCCCTGTTGAATCGTGATCGATTTGGAACCGGGTGCGATGGCCGCCGGATCCTTCAGCGAACTGTGTGTCAGCAGGTTGTCCAAACTGAAGGGTGCGGGGTCCGCGGTGGAGTGGGACTTTGCGAGCACCGACCATGTCGCCGCATCGGAGGTCGCGGGTTCGTACGGCCGCGGAATGCGCGCTTTTTGGTTTTCCCCGCTGACCCACCAGGCGTAGCCGCCGCGCTGTTGGTTGACGGCCACTTTGGTAGGGGTGAGATAAATCTGGCGCCGATCCGGATCAGCGGTGCCGACGGTTTTTTCACCGACGAGTTTGACCTTGAGGGCCGCATTTTTCGTGTCAGGGACTTGGGCCATGGAAGCTTCCGCCGAGGCTGAGGTGAGCCATGCAAGGAATCTCGCATTCTTGTGATTTGAGTAGTCCGGCGCAATCGGCCGCCCTGCGGAGTTGTGATTGGTTCCCTCCCAACTTTTCCAAACCCCAAGCACCGGCGGGTTGTTCTCATCGAGCAGGTCTGCACGCGCGGTGACCCGGGTGTCGAGCCCGGCGTTTTTTTGGAGCTCGCCGATCGCGAGCATGAGCGCCATGCGCGCGTTGCTGCGCGCCACGGTCATGTCGGAGGATTGCGAGGACGCGCGTAGGCTGATCGAGCTGAGTGAGAGCAGTCCTACCGCGATGACCGTCAGGAGAATCATCAGGGACAACGTGACGATCAGGGCGAAGCCGCGTTTCAGGCCACCATGTGCCGGACGTGGCACCAGTTTTTCGGGGTTTTTCATGGGTTTAAAACAAGTGCTGTTACATACTTGTACGGACATTGTAACTGCGTCAAGAGTCCAAATACAATCACCCCAAGGGGTTATTTTCCCAGGCATGTCTGGCAGGGAAAATCCGGGAATTTTTCGGTAGGCGGACACACGCGCAACGACTCCGGTGGGTCGGGAAATACGCATTGAGGGGAAAATCTCCCCCGGAATTTTGTCAGTTGCCGAACTTGGGAGCGGGTGCAAGACTCCGGGCATGAAATCCAGTTGGCTCTGTTCCATCCTGCTTGCCGCAGCATTTTTGTTCCCCTTGTCTGCGCAGGAACCGAATGCGGATGAGAAGCCGCCCATCCCCAAGGATCTGCTGGATGACAGTCATGTGCGCGAAGAGCTTGCAGTGAATGAATTCACCGCGCCGCTGATTTCGAAGTTGTTCGACACCTTGCAGTTTCTCATGCCGCTTCCGATTGCCGAAGTGGCCCGGAAGATGCCGGCACGGATGCCGCAGGACCGGGCGGATCTGGCCATCGAACTGGGATTCCTGATCGCGGACGGATTTCTGGTGGTGCAGGCCGAGCAGTTGGAAAAGGTTGAGGAACTCGCCAAGGACCTGACCCGCTACGGCAAGGCGCTTGGTGCCGGCGACAGGGTGAACCGGCATGCCGCGAGTTTGCTGGACAGCGCCAAAAACAAAAATGTGGAGCAAATGAAGAAGGAACTCTCCGCCACCCAGCGCGACGTGGAGGCGGAGCTGGTCAGTCTGCGGGATGCCGACCTCGCGCATTTGATTTCGCTCGGTGGATGGATTCGCGCGCTTGAAGTATCCACCGTCGCCGTGGACAAACAGTTTTCCGTCGAGCGCGCCCGCAAGGTGATGCGCGAGGACATCGCCGACTATTACACCGAGTCGGTGGCCGGGCTTGAGCCGCGGATTTCCGAGCGTCCGAATTACCTGGCCATGCGCGATTTGCTCGCCGGGCTTCGCACGGAGATGGTGTTGGAAGAAGGAAAGGACCCGACTCCCGAGCTGATGGCCGAGATCCGCAAACAAGCGGCGAAACTAACTGAACTCGCACTCCAGCGCCAACAATGAGTCTTCAAACCGACAAGCGCGCCGCAGTTCTCGGGCTGGGCATCATCGGGTCACGCGCCTGTTCCCGGCTGAACGACGCAGGGTGGCGGGTGTCCTGTTGGAACCGGACGCCCAAAGGGATTGCCGGCGAGGCGGCCACTCCCGAAGAGGCCATCGAGGACGCGGCGGTCATTTCGATCTATCTGAAAGACGTCCCCGCGGTCCGCGAGGTGGTCGGCCGGATTGAGGGTTTTCTCAAGCCGGGTCAGACCATTCTGAACCATGCGACACTGGATCTCGAAACCACCTTGTGGTTGGAAAAAGTCGCGCAAGTGCACGGCTGCCGCTTTCTCGACACTCCCTTCACCGGCAGCAAGCTAGCCTCCGCGAACGGTCAACTGGTCTATTATACCGGCGGCGATGTGGACCTCGCCCTCGAAATGGAAACCTACCTCAGCATCACCAGCAAAAGCCGCCTTCATACCGGCAGGGTCGGCACGGCGACGGTGACAAAACTGGCGACCAACCTGATCTCCGCCTGCACCGTGCAGGCGCTGGCGGAATCGCTCGCCATCGCCACCCGTCACGGCGTTTCCGCGGACTGCCTGATCGAAGCGGTTTCACTGAACGCCTCGTCATCCGTGCTAGCCGGCATGAAGCTCCCGACGATGGCTGTTGGAAATTTCGAAACGCACTTCTCCCTGGCAAACATGGGCAAGGACAGCCGCTACATGCTCGCCCTCGCCGAATCCGCCGGACTGGAAACTCCTGCCATCGCCGCGGTTTCAAAACGCATGGAGGAACTCAGCCGGCAAGGGCTGGGAGATCTCGATTTCTCCGCGGTGGCGAAACCTTATCTGTCGAAAACGTGAGCGGGCTTCGCATGGCATCTCCGGTGACTCCGGCTCTGTTGGAGTTCCGCGGGCCGGACGCCGTCCGGTTTTTGAACGGCCAGCTTACCCAGGATGTCCGCCGGGTGACGGGAGGACAAATTTCGCTGCCTTCCTGCGTGACCGACGCGAAGGGAAAGCTTCAGTTCCGGGTCACCATCACGGAATCGGCCGATGGTGCCCTGTGGGTCGAAGGTCCTGACGGTTCGCAGGAAGCGCTTGAAGTCCGGTTGACCCGCTATCTGATTGCGGATGATGTCGAAGTCACCGATCTGACGGGGAAATATGTGATGGCGCATTTTATCGGACCCGTTCCAGATCCTCCACCGGGATTGATAGCCCGCGGCTCGAACCGTTATGGAATCGCCGGAACCGACTGGTGGATGCCTGCCGGTGCGCCTGGCGGAATTCCAGCGCACGCCCTGATGACGGAGGATGAACTGGAGGCGCTTCGGATCGATCATGGAGTGCCGGTGTGGGGTCGCGAACTTCAGGAAGGCATGCTTCCTCCCGAAGCGCTGTTGGATGTGACGGACATTTCCTATAACAAAGGCTGTTATATCGGCCAGGAGGTGATTTCCCGGATCAAGTCCGCTGGAAAAGTGAACCGGCGGCTGACGCGTTTCGCTTTCGACGCGGATGCGCCGGTGGTTCCCGGTCCGCTCGTCGATGCGGAAGGTGGAAGTGCGGGCGAGGTGACCAGTGTCTCACCGGTTGTCCTCGGGGGCGTGCGCAATGCACTCGGTTATTTGAAACGCGGTGCGTCGGATGGTTTTCTAAAAACGGCGGATGGTTCGTTGCATCAGGCGTTGATTCGCTGAGCTTTCACCGACCGGCGTTACAAACAGAAACGGCCGGGATTGTTCCCGGCCGTTTTGATGAAGGGAAGATTGCAGGCAGGAATGCCTGCATCACTCAGCCAATGACATCGGGCCAGTCGGTGTGGAACATCTCGCCGCGCTTCTTGTCGGTGCGCTCATAGGTGTGGGCTCCGAAGAAATCGCGCTGGGCCTGCAGCAGGTTCGCAGGAAGCACCGCACTACGATAGCTGTCGTAATAACCGAGCGAAGCGCTGAACGCCGGAACCGGGATGCCTGCGAGAGTGGCGATGGAAATCACATCGCGCCAGTTTTCCTGGAAGCCGTTGAGCAGGTCCGTGAAGAACGGGGCGAGCATGAGGTTTTCCAATTTCGGGTTCTTGCGATAGGCGTCGGTGATGTCGTTGAGGAAGCGGGCGCGGATGATGCAACCGCCACGCCAGATGGCGGCGATCTTCGCGAGGTCGAGCTCCCAGCCTTTTTCCGCACCCATGGCGGTGATGAGGTCGAGGCCCTGGGCGTAGGAAATGATCTTGGAGGCGAAGAGCGCGTCGTGGACTTTTTTCACGA
The DNA here is from genome assembly GCA_041736495.1 of Akkermansiaceae bacterium. Taxonomy (GTDB): domain Bacteria; phylum Verrucomicrobiota; class Verrucomicrobiia; order Verrucomicrobiales; family Akkermansiaceae; genus Luteolibacter. The sequence goes on along the minus strand of JBGSTM010000188.1, from coordinate 431 downwards.
GCTTTTTCTTTTTCACGTCGATCTCGGGCTTCGGTCCTTCGAGGACCTTGCTGGCGGCGACGCGCTTGTCCTTCATCGAGGAAAGGATGCGGGCTTCGACGGCGGCGTTGATGGTGGAAACGACGACGGCGTTTTCAATCGCGTTGATGAGCGTCCATTTGCCGGTGCCTTTCTGGCCGGCCGTGTCGAGGATGAGATCGACGAGCGGCTTCTTGGTCTTCTTGTCCTTCTGTTTGAAAATCTCGGCGGTGATCTGGATGAGGTAGCTTTCGAGGTCGCCCTTGTTCCACTCGGTGAAGACTTCGGCGAGTTCGTCCGGGGTGAAGCCGGCGGCTTTGAAAATGTTATAAGCCTCGCAGATCAGCTGCATGTCGCCGTATTCGATGCCGTTGTGGATCATCTTCACGTAGTGGCCTGCACCGCCGGGGCCG
>JBGSTM010000165.1:0-4481 GCA_041736495.1 Akkermansiaceae bacterium | reverse complement strand
CTCGGTGCTCGTCTCCTTCGGCGACACCCGCGTCATCTGCTCCGCCACCATCGAGGAGGACGTGCCGCGCTGGATGCGCGCCCAGCGCGTCGATGGCGGCTGGCTCACCGCGGAATACTCGATGCTCCCCTACTCCACCCTCGAGCGCAAACCCCGCGACATCTCCCGCGGCAAACTCGACGGCCGCTCGTCGGAAATCCAACGCCTCATCGGCCGCGCCCTGCGCGCCGTGGTGGATCTGAAAAAAGTCGGCCAGCGCACGATCTGGATCGATTGCGACGTGCTCCAAGCCGACGGCGGCACCCGCACCGCCTCCATCAGCGGCGGCTGCGTGGCCATGGCCATCGCCCTCAACAAACTGATGGCACAGGGCAAACTGAAAACCTTCCCGATCAAAAAACTCGTCGCCGCCGTTTCCGCCGGAGTCTATCAGGGCGTGCCGGTGCTGGATCTGAACTACCCGGAAGACAAGGACGCCACCGTCGATTTCAACGTCGTCATGACCGAGACCTCCGAGTTCGTGGAAGTCCAGGGCAGCGGCGAGGAAGCCGTGTTCTCCTCGGAGGAAATGACCGCCATGCTCGACCTCTCGCGCAAAGGCATCGCCGACATCATCTCGCTCCAGAAAGCCGCCATCCTCACCGCCGACCGCGCCGCCCCGGCGGACCTCGCGTCGCTCACCGCGGCGTTCGGCGGGAGGTGATGGTTAGAGTTCGCCCGCCTGGTCGATCATTTCCATCAACTCCGCCCGGAACACCTTGGTGACGTCATGCTCGTAGCGGCTGGCACCTGGAAAATCGCCGGAGATACTGTAAATTCCATCCTGTTGGATCCACCGCCGCTCCTCCAGATAGTGAAGCGGAACGGATACGGCCATCACCAGCATTCCGCACACCCACACAGGCCAGACCAGCCGGCCCAATGTCGCCCGGCGCAGCGCCTGCCCTTGCCGCACGAATGCACTCAACGCCGCTCCTAGCAGCATCCATCCCAGCGCGATGCCGGCCAACGCATACCCGGCCTCCATCCCGATGTACATGATCGCGCCGAACGCCGGCACTCCCGTCAGCGCCGCCGCAGCGGCCACCCAGCCGATCCACGGAAACCGCGTTGTCAGGCCGATCACCGCGCCGCGCTTCGCCAGCCGCCAGCCCGCCATTTGCACCGTCATCACGATCATCGACAGCACCAGGCATCCGAACTGCCCGGCCGGCTGGATGAATCCGGTCGACCTCACCGACCACTCCCAAGCGCTCAGCGGCGTCAGCAGTGCGATGAGCAAATACCACGCCACCGGCAATCCAACTCCGCCTAGCAGCATCCAGATCCAGTCCGCCGGTCGCAGCAAATCCACCATCCGCGCCGAGAGCCTGTAAGCCAGCGGTGCCCGGCGGAATGTCGCAGCCGCAGCACACAGTCCCAGCAGGAGAAACGCCGCCCATGATCCCAAACGCCCGAGCAACGCATGATCCGCATACCGCCCCGGTCGCAAGTCCTCCGCCGTCAGCCGGGGAGGACTCGTCACCTGCCGGCGAAGCATCGGCAGCGTCATACCGACTAACATCGCCGAGCGTTGTTCCACCAATGCGCCATCCGGATCAGACTTCCCCCGTTTTTCGCGCTCATTCTTTTCCTCCAGCCAGCGATCATGGATCCCGGCAAAATACTGCGTTTCCTTCTCCAACCCCAACGTCCGTGCCGCATCGCGGAAATTCTGCGCCGGGCCGCTGAAAAACACTTTCGCAATCATCACGTCGACCAAAGTGTCCCCGCCCCTGACCAGCAGCGGAACCAGCGCCTGCCAATCGCCCGTGATCCGCCGGAAACCCTCCACATCGCCGCGCGCCGCGCACTGCTGCGCTCCGGCCGCCAACGCGTCTGATAGCTTCCGCAGTCCGAGATTTGCGGTCGGCATCAGCCCGCCGTAAAGCATCGGCGGAATCTGGCTGACATAGTCCCTGCGCGGCGGAAACAGTGGCATCCTCTCACGCAGCAGCTCAGCCTGATAGGCCGTGTATTTTGTCTTGCCCGCCAGCTGGTGGATCGCGGCAAGTGTCTCGTCGAGGCGCTTTGCATCATCGATTTTCCACACCGGCGTCTTGGGCGGGCTTTTCACCGGGCTGTAGGGCACCCGCTCTTTCGTCACCGCGCCCTCCGCGATTCCGGAGGCGGCAAGTGCCGGAAACCAGGCGTTATCGGGATCCAAGCTTTCCGCCGCGGTTAGGATTTCCGGTGAGAGCTCCTTGTGATCCCTGAAATACGCCGCGGCATACTCCGCCAGGTAAGCCGGATTGTCCGGCGCGCTGTCCCACAGCGGCTTCCATTTCCCCGCTTCGTCATCCGCACCACTCGCACCGAACAAAATCAGCCTCTGCTGTGGAGTTAGACCCGGAATTCGAGGTTCCGTGACTTCTGACGGGCCACTCATCGATGCGTACCCACGCAGCTTGGAAATCTCCCGGAACTGCAAAATCGTGTGGACAACCAAGGGGAGAAAAATCACCGCCGTCACCGTAAGCAGCAGCGCGATCCACCTCCGTCGCCGTTGGGGATGCCGGTCGGCGGCTTCGAAAGCTTCCACCGCCTCCATCAGCGCCCCGGGCCGGCCGGCCGCGTACACTTCGATGGACTTCCGCAACCCGGCCTCCGCCGCGAGCTTCATCTCCAGATTGTCGCCCAGCGGGCGGGTAGCCAGTTCGATGAAGCGCCCGGTTTCAGATTCCATGGATGATTCACTATCAGGATTCACGGCCGCGGAAAGTTAAAATCCACCGAACTCTCCGGTCTCGTCACTGCAACGCCTGTGCTCCTCAGTTGCACTCGTTGATATCCACCAGCGCACTCTCCCGAATGCTTTCTCTCCTGAGAATACCTGAATCTTCCTTGCCAAATCACGGGGAAAAACCAGCATGCCGGAGATGAAAAAAGCCTTTGCCGGAACGGCGGTGTGCATCCTGCTGGTGTATGGACTTTGGGTGGGAAATCACAGTGGCAATCCCGCCGGCACAGACGCTCCCACCTCCCCGCCATCCAAGCTTGAAGGCACCGGATCCAACGACGGACCCGACATGGCGGGTCCTCCCCGGACCAAGGTCATCAACCGTGAACCGGCGGGTCCGCGGGCCACGCATTCTCCGGAGCGCCTGAAGGACTTCATGTTACCTGAAGTCGCCATCGAAGGGCTGACTTTGGATGAGGCATTGGGAAAACTGATGGAAGTCTATGACGATACCTGCAGGAAGTCGGGCGAACCCCGCTGCGGCTGACTTTCGACGTTCCGCCCGGAACTGCGAAAAAACTCAACCTCCGTCTGAGCGGCAGGAATTTCACCAGCTCCATTTATCTGTTAGCAGCCTTGTCCGGAATGAAGGCCACCCGCAGCAATCTAACCTTCCAACTGACTCCACTCGGTGGCGAGCGCAAGGCACAAAATCGGCGCATCCGGATTTCACCCGACACCACTTCGATTTTGAGTGAAATGGCGGGACTGGAGACCGTCGGGAATTCCTCGTTCGAATCGAATTCCACCCCAATGAGACCCATAAGCGAGTTGCTGCAAAAGCTCAATTTGGACCTGGATCCTTCCACCTACGTTACGCTCACCGCGAACGGGGTCCTGAATTTGGAAACCAACAGCACCGCCGACGCCGAAACGGTGACCGCATTGGTCCAGGAAATCATCAGCCAGAGGCCACTTCAGCACAAATTCACGTCCAAGGTGGTCAACCTGCCGAGCGGTTCCGAATGGACACCTCCCGATGATTCAACAATGACCGATTCCCAACTCCAATTGTTCATGCGCGAAATTGCGCAAACGCGGGGTGCCGAATTGGTGACGATTCCATCGATGACATCGCGTGGAGGACAGAGTGGCAAAGTCGAGATGGTTCACGAATGGATTGTTCCCATAGACGACTCCGAACTGGAGTTTGATACCCATAATGTCGGACAAGTCATGCAGCTCCAGGGGAGCCCGTTGGGATTTGGCCACGATGTCGCATTCGACTTCACCGACACCACCGCCGAAACGGATCCCGAAACCGGAAAGCCTAACTTCAACAAACGGATCGACGTGAAGAACTCCGGCTTCTCCAATGACAACAGCACCAGGTTTGTCGTGCAAACCCGCCCGGATGGATCACGGGCCGTTGTGCTGGTCACGTCCACGATGATCGACGCGACCGGGCGACCCCTTCATGGCGCGGAGTGATCAAAGACTTTTTATTCGAGTGGACATTGCTGCGGACACCGCTTCGGACATTTTTGGGGTCACTTTTTAAGTAAAACTGTATATGTGCTTATTATTCAATCGTATCGGAACTAGATCACTGGCCAAAATTCGGGCTCTTCAGCAAAATCTGTGGGTGAACTTTGGTTCGGGCAGGTCTCCAAGTGTGTGATAGAGAGATGTTTGTAGCAGATCAAAGCTGCGATAACCATAAGCTTTTCTCATGCACAGATTGATCCGCAGGTTGAGGCCT
>JBGSTM010000088.1:0-6569 GCA_041736495.1 Akkermansiaceae bacterium | reverse complement strand
CGGCCTCGCCGCCGGGATGCTCAACGGCTTCGGCGTGATCGCCGCATTCGCCGCTTACCGTTATGAGGGAAAAGCCGCCATCGTCACGCCCTTGGCTGCCGCCGTGCAACCGCTCGTCACCATCTTGCTCGCGTTAATTTTCCTCGGCGAGCGCTTCGGCCCGCTCGAAGCCTGTGGCATCGTTCTCGCCATCGTCGCGGCAGTTGCCCTTTCAAAGGAGACCAAGGAAAAGCCCATCACATCATGAAACCCACTCTAACATTGATCGCGACGACTGCTTTGTTGATATCATCTGCTTTCGCAGCCTCGCCCGGTACCTTGCTCCAGTTTGACTTCAACGATTCGGTCACCTGGCCGGTGAGTTCGCAGAAGATCAGCCAGCCCGGTGTCATGGCCGGCAAATTCGGCACTATCGACATCCCGGACAGCTCGGAAGCCTCGGGCGGGCTCTTGCTCATTGTGGACAAGGGCGCACGAGAAGGTTGGAGTTCATCCCTCAAGAGCGGCCCGCTGGCGGTGAAAAACTCGGAAGTCAACCTGGGCAAGCTCACCCTGGCCTTCAGCCTCTCTGCCACCCGCGCCCTGCCCATCCGCGTTGTCATCGAATCTTTCAACGACAAACAGGAACGCACCGGCGGCCTTGCGGCCACGATTTTTCCGGCGGCTGCGGATTTCCATCAAAGATATGCCTTGGATCTATCCGTCATGAAAACAATCGGCGACGGCACCTTCGATCCCGCAGCGCCTTATGTCGGCTTCACGTTCGAGCTTTCCAGTGAAAACGGTTGGCCAGCAGCGACGCGGCACGAGCTGCGCCTGGACAATGTCCACTTTGCCAAGCCTACATGGTATGTGAGTTCACAAGGCAAGGACACCAATGACGGTCGGTCCGAGGAAACCGCGTTCGCCAATCCCCAGCAGGCGGTGGAAATTGCCCAGCCAGGCGACATCATTGCCGTCATGGATGGCACTTATTCGCACGCAGCAGGTCGCCCAAAGAGGACTCCAGTCGCGAAATTCGTCCGGCCCGGCATGCCTGCCGGATGGATCACGCTCAAGAACTATCCCGGGCACAAGCCGGTGTTTTCGTCCCACGGACAGGAAGCGGTCAACATCAGCTGGACACGGAAAGGCACGCCTGAGGAAGGACAGAAGCTGTCCTACATCGAAGTGCGCGGCCTCCATGTTAGAGGCAATGGCGACACGGCGAAACGAGACTATCCGGATGAAATCGCAACCTGGAGCGCCAACACCAATTCGCAGGGAATCGTCGTCAACGGCCGGTCCACCCCGCACCCGGGAGAGCGGACTCCGGGTGAAATCGTCCACCACATCCGGCTGGCCGACAATCTGGTGGAGTTATGCACCTCGGACGGAGTTTATGTGGAATACGCCGACTGGTTGTATGTGGAAAACAATCGGATCATCAACAATTGCTGGACCACCCATGGTTATGCTCCCGCCGGCATGGCGGTGATGGGTTTTGCCAACTTCGACACCGCAGACAACATTTTCAAGATGCTGGTTTCCGGCAACCATGTCAGCGGCAATAGGCTTGAAGTCATGAACCAGCCCTTTGGAAAGAAGCCGAAAACTTCGTTCTTCAACGGCAACGGCCTGCTCTTCGATGCCAACGCCGAGAGTCCCTCAAAGGGTGTCTATTTCGGCCGCACGCTGGTCCAGAACAACCTCGTTTACAACAACGGGGCCGCCGGCATCCAGTTGTGGGCGAACCACCGCATGGACATCGTGAACAACACCGCCTATCAGAACGGAACCGTGCTGCCTTGGGGGCAGATCGGATTCGAGCGCAGCCGTGATGTGCGGCTTTTCAACAACATCATTGTCGGCCGCGAGGACACACCGCTTGACACGTGGTTTGAAAGGATGGATTCGGGCACTTCCGGCATCATCCGATCCAACAATCTCTATTGGAGCGGACTGCTGCCAAACGTGGTGGGAATCAACGACATTGTCGCCGATCCGCAGTTCGTGAACCCGTCATCCGATCCCGCCGTGGCGGACTTCCGATTGAAACCCGGCAGCCCCGCGCTCAAGGCCGGGCGATGGGAACTCTTCAGCCCCATCATCGACCTCGACGGCAGGCCGCGCCCGGCCCACGCTTCTCCCGATCTGGGATCGTTTCAACACTGAACCGAAGTCATGAAGCGCCGCAATTTCATCATCACCGGGCTCGCCGCCGGCCTCTCTACCTCGCTTCATGCCGAGGTGAAGAAGCCGAAGCGCATCCTGCTCCGCTCGTCGTGGCAAACGGTCAACATCGGCGACATCGCGCACACACCGGGGATGCTGGCTTTGCTAGAGAAACACCTGCCCGCTGCGAAAATCACGCTGTGGCCCAGCAAGGTGGACCGGGGTGTGGAGGAAATTTTGCTGGCCCGTTTTCCCAAACTGGTGATCGCGAAGACTGTAGATGAACGCATGGCCGCTTTGGCCGCCTGCGATTTTTTCCTGCATGGCTCCGGCCCGTCGATGGTAGGCCACAAGGAGACCGAGTTGGCACGCCAGGCAGGCAAGCCCTATGGTTTCGCCGGAATCACCATGAGTGAAGGCGGCATCCGCTCTCAGAGGAAATTGCTGAATGATGCGAAGTTTGTTTTTTTGCGCGACACCGATTCGATGCGCGCCGTGAAGGCGGGCGGCATCGGCGGTCCGCATGTGGGCTTCGGACCGGATGCGACATTCGCCATCGACCTGCGCGATGATGTTGCTGCGGCAGCGTTGCTGAAACAACACGGAATGGAACCCGGAAAGTTCCTTTGTGCCATCCCCCGCTTGCGGTGGACGCCGTATTGGGAGATCCATCCCGAAACCAGAAAACCGGACAAGGATCGCATCGCCGTAAACGAAGAGTTCGCTGAAACGGATCACGCCAAACTCCGCGAAGCGATTTCCGCTTGGGTGCGTGAAACGAAGATGCGCGTCCTGTTGGTCCCGGAGATGACCTATCAGGTCCCGCTGCTCAAGTCGCTGGTATTCGACAGGCTTCCGGACGATGTGAAACCGCAGGTCAGCTACATGGACCGTTACTGGCTCACGCCGGAAGCGTGCAGTGTTTATGCGCAGGCGGCGGCGATGGTCAGCTTTGAGCAGCATTCGCCGATCATGGCCATTTCCGCAGGGGTGCCCGCCGTGCTCGTCCGCCAGCCTACCGATACCAGCAAGGGGCGCATGTGGTATGATCTGGGGATGAATGAATGGGTTTTCGAGATCGACCAAAGCACCGGCACACGAATCGCTGAACAGTTGGTGCGTATCGGTAATAACTTGCCCGCAGCCCGCGCGATAGCCGAAAAGGCACGCATGCTCGCCCATGATCGCATGGCGGTGATGATCGCGGCGATATGCTGAATTTAACTATCTGTTTCCGAATGAACCCAACCACCTCACCCTTCCTACCATCCGGTCGATTACGCGTCGGCTGCAACTACTGGGCCTCGCACGCCGGTGCACACATGTGGAGCGATTGGCAACCGGAAGTCGTCGCCGCAGATTTCGCGAAACTTGCGGAAGGCAAACTAACGCTACTGCGGGTTTTTCCGCTGTGGCCGGACTTTCAACCGCTGCACCGGCTATCCGGTGCCGAGGGAAATTTTCAGGAATACCGGTTCGGCGAAGAACCGCTTCCCGACACGCCGGCCGGCCGCGCCGGGGTTGACGCAGTCATGTTAGATCGATTCCGCCTCATGGCGGACGAGGCGCGTCGGCACGGTATCGAGCTCATCGTCGGTCTCGTCACCGGCTGGATGAGCGGACGAATGTTCACCCCGCCTGCCTTCACCAGTACGAACGTCATTACCGATTCCGAAGCCATCCGCTGGCAGGGCCGCTTCGTGAAATGCTTCGTGGAGACCCTGCGCGATCATCCCGCCATCGTCGCTTGGGATTTAGGCAACGAGTGCAACGTCATGGGTCGTGCCAGCGCCTCCGAAGCCTGGCTATGGACACACACCATCGCCGCCGCGATCCACGCCGCCGATCCCTCCCGACCGGTGGTTTCCGGGATGCATGCGTTGCCTGCCGACCCTCAGAAACCATGGTCGATGCGCGACCAGGGGGAATTGACGGATTTTCTAACTACCCATCCTTATCCCCTGTGGACTCCACACTGCGACCAGGATCCGGTGAACACCATCCGCGAACAGCTTCACAGCACGGTGGAAAGTCTTCTGACCGCAGGACTCGGCGGAAAGCCGTGTTTTGCCGAGGAAATGGGATCGATGGGGCCGTTCATCGTGGCCGATGAACTCGCGCCCGGCCAGCTCCGACCTGCGCTGTTTTCCCTGTGGGCGCACGATTGCCGGGCGATGCTGTGGTGGTGCGCGTTCGATCAGAATCATCTGACGCGCCCGCCATACGATTGGATACCGGTGGAACAGGAACTGGGACTGCATCGCAGCGACCGCACTCCCAAACCGCTGGTGGGGGTCGTCCACGACTTTTCGACAATGCTGGATGAGATGCCCTTCACCGACCTGCCACCGCGGCTGGTCGAGGCGGTTTGCATCGCCTCTAACGACCAGGACCAGTGGGCCGTGGCGCAGAGCTGCTTCACCCTCGCCAAGCTCGCCGGAGCGGACATGACCTTCCAATGGTGCGATGACGCCCTTCACGATGCCAGCGTCTATCTGCTACCCTGTCTCTCAGGTGTGAGACCCCTGCCGCGCCGCCGCTGGCTCGATCTTCTCGAACGGGTCAGAGCCGGCGCGGTGCTGTATGTCTCGCTCGGTGACGCGGTGCTGGCGGGCCTTGAGAGTGATTTCGGAGTGAAGGTGCTGACTCGGCGCCGGCGCGCATCAGAGGGAAGTCTAATATTCGGTGACGGCTCGCTCACTCTGCCGATGGCAGGAGCGTTCCGACTCGACCTGCAAGCCACCCGGGCGGAGGTGCTTGCCGCCGAAGAGGATGGAAATCCTGCGTTCACCTGCTTCAAGCTGGGTGCTGGAAAGGTGTTTTTTCTCACCACTCCTCTGGAAACCACTCTGGCGAACAGCCCCGGCTGCTATCAGAGCGGACCCTACGCGGAAGCATGGCGTCTCTACAACCAGGTCTTCACCGCCGCAGCTTCAAGGCGCGTCTGGAGGAAGTCCACTGCCACCGTCACCGTCACGGAGCACCCGGTGAATGACAACGAGCGGCTCGTGATCCTGATCAACCACGGTCCGGCTGATGCAATCGAGCCGCTCCGGCTTTCCGGGAAGTGGAGGCTGTTGGAGATTCTGTACGGTAGTGTCGCGGACACTGGTGGAATCATGATCCGTGCCGCAGACGGAGCGGTGGTGCGACTTGGGAAGGATTGAAACGAATCGACAGGCCAGCCCGCCTTCTAGCGGACTTTTCTCACCGACTTTCCCGGGATCCAGAGCCCCTCCGTGGAAATCTGCCTCGGGCTCGTGGGAAGTCCACGCTCGTTGCGGTTGATCTGGGCAACGATCATGTCCACCGCCGCCGCACCGACGAGTTCAGGCTGCTGGTCGATGCCTGCCGCACCCTTGTCGTTGGCCGAATGATCCAGAATTGCCACACCAACATCCTCCGGCACCGATAAACCCGCCTTGGAAAGTTTGTCGAGAATCCCGATATTCCCTGATAAAATCGCATCCGGCTTTCCTACCTTAAGCCACTTCAGGAATCTAGCGTCGTCATCGCCGTCCAGATAGAAGATCGGGATCCGTTCCTTGGTGGAAAGTGTGATCTGATAGCCCGCAAAGGCGGTAGACCAGTTGAAATCGTTCCTCCGGTCCTGGGTTTCAAAAACCGCCAGGGCGATCCGCCGGTATCCGAGGTGGCGCAGTTTCTGCACGGCCAGACGCAGGGATTCGATGTGCCGGTGCACCGCCCGATGCAGCTTCGGCCGCACCAGCGAATATCCCATCGTGGCTCCGGCAAAACTGCTCATGTCGAGGGAGATATGCCTTCGTCCCTCCGGCAGCGGAGCGATGAGAACTCCCTCCACCCCGCGATTGATCAGAATCGACCGCATCTTCTTCGCCGTCATTCCCGACTCCCTGAGCCACATCTCCTCGAGGTGATAGCCCGCCTGTCGGGCACGTGTGTTCGCCCCTTCGAAATAACGCGCGATGATTGAAAAGTCCCGCCATTCGTCGCGGGTTGGGAAGTCGGTAATGAAAGGAATCGCACCGACATCGGTCTGGGGGCGGAGGCTCTTCAGATGTGCCATCAACGCGGAAACCATCGGATTGGGACGATACCCCTGTTCATCGGCGATTTTTCTGATGCGTTCGCGCGTTTCCACCGAGATGCCGGGTTGGTTGCGAAGCGCCAGCGAGACGGCGGCACGTGAGACCCCCGCCTGATCGGCAATGGTTTGGAGGGTAGGGTTGTTCATGGTTTCGGTATGAACGGCTTAGCGACTTAACGAATTGAGTCAAGACTGGAACTTTTGCATGTCGGCGCTGGTTCAAAGCTGGATTTTCCGCTGGATCAAAACTAGACGGATTTTAGCGTGAAATGGCCGAGGATTGGTGGCCATGTTGACTTGGGTGAATGATCGAGGACCCAGAGCTTGCGCAACGGGTGGAAAAGCA
>JBGSTM010000087.1:0-2781 GCA_041736495.1 Akkermansiaceae bacterium | reverse complement strand
GCGGCTTCCTGCCGCGGGCGGAGCACCTCACTGCGGCCGACGAGCACGCGCACGGTCTTCACCGGCGGCGGAGTGACGGATAGAGGGAGGATGCGGTCGGTCGCGGCGTCGGACAGCACCCAGAAGACGCGGATGCCTTCGGTTTCGAAATAACTGTTCCACCACGTCTGGACCATCGCGTCGGCTTCGGATGCCAGCAATCCGCAGGCGGTGAGGCCGGAATTCAGGGAGTCATAAATCGGTACGGGGAAACCATCGGCCGCGATGGTGAGCGTGGACTCAGGGACATCGAGCGATTCGCCGGATTTCAAGCCGTTGGTGCGGGCGTGCCAGGAAACGCGGCCTCCATGCTGTTGGAAAACGAGCAGATAGGGGATGTCGCCGCCGGTCTGGTTTTTCAGATGGAGCGTCTCGTCGGGGGAGACGGTGGTTTGCAGGCCAGGGGTGAAATTGCCGACGCCGCGATAGAACAGATAGTTCTCGGTCTCTCCGGAATCGGTGCGGACGGCATTCGCCTCCGGCACGCGGGCGCGCAGCCAGTTGACCGTGTCTTGCGGCTTGAAGGTGCGTGCGGTGCGGGATTCCGCCGGGGAAAACACGTTCACATCCCACTCGATGCCGCCGCGGTAGGGTTTGGAAAAATCGATCCGCCATTGCTCGGCGGCGACCGGTTTGTTAGCGGGATCAACCGACGGAGGTGGTTCGGGCAGGATTTCCCCACCGCTGCGGGAGGGATACCACTGGCTGATCGTGCCGCCCTCGAAGTCGACCCTGACGGTGGCGCGGAAGGATTCCGGTGAGTGGAAATAGATCACCGGCGTTTCCATTTTCACCGTGACGCCGGAGACCGGCCGGCGGCCGAGGCCCTTGGTTTTGGTGGAAAACGCCGGATAGCCGTGGGTTTTCATGACGCGTGTTAGTTTTTCGACGTCGGTCGGCTGGCCGTTCTCGAATCCGAAATGCGAGTGGACGAAGCGGGGCAGCTCCTCCTCCTCGCGCTGGAGGCCGGCGAGCAGAACTCCGTCCGATCCGGCGACGGTGGTGAAGGTGCCCCACTCGTGAAGTTCATACGCCGGCGAGGCGAGGGCGATGAATGGGGAGGAGACCAACAGAAGCAAGGTGGCTTTCATGACATCCGGAGGGATGCGATGGATCCGGGCTCCGGGCAAGAAGCTTCGCGGGTGTTTACGGAGAATTTACCGTGAGAGACCGCTGGAACACGCCCGAAAAGTCTTACTCCGGCTCGCCCTGAGGAAAAATCTCGGCGATGGACGACTCGGTTTTCCGGTCCATCCAGCGTTCGAGTGCGGCTTGAAGTGGGGCGAGGACTTCCGGGCGGGTGGCGGCGAGATCGGTTTCGCCGTGGGGGTCGCAGGTGAGTTTGAAAAGTCCGAAGTGGCGGGTGCCGGCGGCGGTGGGGGTGCAAACGAGTTTCCAGCGCTCGGTGCGAAGGCAGCGTTGTTTGGCGGCGATGAGCGGGGCGAGGTATTCCGGCTTGAGGACGAACTGATAGTTGAAGTTGGAATCGATGCCGGTGGCCTCGTCCATGGGGGGGAGCTTGGGGCGCTCGACGCCGTGGACCTTGAACTGGATGAAGGGGAAACCGGTCTCGCCATAAAAGGGGCGGAAGACCGGCTTCTCGGTCTGGTGGATCCAACCGGCAAAACTCCGGCCCTGCCAGGTGGGGGATTTTTCCTGACCGAGCAGGTCGGCGAGGGTGGGGGCGACGTCGATGAGCCGGACGGTTTCCGGGATGGTCTGCGGGGCGGCACCGGGGACATGGAAGACCATGGGGACGTGATTGGCCTGGAGGCCGCCGTTGAAGGTGAGGCCGTGGCCAAGGGTCACGCCGGGTTCGTAGTGGTCGTCGCCATGGTCGGAGGTGACAATGACGATGGTGTTTTCCGCGAGGCCGTTTGCCTTGAGGGAGGCGAGGATTTTTCCGACGCAGTCGTCGAACTGGCGGGTGCAGCCGTCGTAGAGGGCTTTGATCTGTCTGATTTCCTTGGGCGGGAGGGCTTTCCACTTGGATTCGAGGTCGGTGCCACCGATGAAGGAGTCGATGTCGAAGTCCACGCCATTGCGGTTGGGGCCCTCGTAGGCGGGGTCCGAGAACATGCTGCGATAGGGCTCAGGGCTGCGGTAGGGGAGGTGGTTGCAGGAGTAGAAGACGTGCCAGAAAAACGGTTTCTGGGCGGCGGAGACTTTGGCGAGCCGCTTCTCGACACGGCCGGTGACGACCTCGGGGGTAACGAACTGGGCGAAGGACTCGAGCTGGGGAAAGATTTTGTAGCCGAGGGAGTTGTCGAAATAGAGGGGGATGACGAAGTGGGCCATGACGACGGCCTGGCTCATGTAGATTTTGAAATTGTCGAAGCTGGAGATGGAGAGGGTTTCCATGCCCTGGGGGAGGACTTCGTAGTATCCGGCGCACCAGTCGCCGATGGCGGCGGTGTCGTAACCTCGGCTGCGGAGGAGGGTGGGGAGGGTCACGATGCGCTTGTTGGTGGCCTCGACGGTCTGCTTGTCGGGATACATCTGGCGGATGCCGTGGCTCTGCGGGTATTGGGAGGACATGAGCTGGACGCCGGACTCCATGGTGGAGGCGATGGCGGTGTAGCAGCGTTGGAAATTCGAGGAGCGGGCGGCGAGGGAGTCGATGTTGGGTGAGACGCCGGCAGCGGCGGGACCATCGGTACGCTGGGGGCGGTAGCCGTTGGCGCCGATGCTGTCGCCGCGCAAGGAGTCTGAGGCGATGATGATGACGTTCAGTGGCTTGCC
>JBGSTM010000078.1:0-5722 GCA_041736495.1 Akkermansiaceae bacterium | reverse complement strand
CAGGCCGAGTCCGATGGCGATCGGCGCAAAGCCCGCCGGCGCTCGCTTGTCGGTTGCGCCGAGGATGATCAGGAGGAAGAACATGGTCATGACCACCTCGGTGACCAGCGCCGCGAGCAGCGAGTAACTGCCCGGCGAGTGCTCGCCATAACCATTGGATGCGAAGCCGCCGGCCAGCTTGAAACCTTCCTGCCCGCTGGCGATCAGGTAGAGCACGCCGCCGGCGACGATGGCACCGGCTACCTGGGCGATGATATACGGTGCGAGATCCTTCGAGTCGAAACGTCCGCCAGCCCACAGGCCGACCGAGACGGCGGGATTCAGGTGGCAACCCGAGATATGCCCGATGGCGAAGGCCATGGTCAGCACGGTGAGTCCGAAGGCCAGCGAAACGCCCAGCAGGCCGATGCCGACGTCGGGAAATGCCGCGGCGAGAACGGCGCTGCCGCAACCTCCGAGAACAAGCCAGAAGGTGCCAATGAATTCAGCGATGTATTTTTTCATGGGATGGATGTGTGTCTTATGGGATGGAGTTATGGATCAATCTTTGGCGAACGGGGGTCCCGGGCCGCCTCCGGGTGTGTGCCAATCAAGCTGGATGTTGAGAGATGCCCCTCATGACGAACGGAGAAATTCGGTTTTCTGATGGAAAAGGGAAGGAATTTCTGGCGTGGAATCAATCGGATTCCTATTGGCACTCCGGGCACTTGGCCTGCCCGAAGGTTCAATGTATTTCTGAACAGTGACAAACATCGTGGCGGGAGGTTGGATCCCGGAAGCACCTACTGGATCCATTGGCATCCCGAACTGCGGGGAATGCGATTGGAAGCGCGGACGATCCGCCAGCGCTTCCTTGGAACAACGGGTCCACGTCATCCGCCTTATCGCGTTTGATCGAGAGGCAGATAGGCGCAATTCCGCTTGCCTGAAGTGCTGGATCTCAAGCCTGTCCCTGGCCGTTGTCGCCGCCGAAACTCGAGAGCAGCGATGGCAGCAGCGCGGCCAGTCCCTCCGAGTCGTCCGCATTCGGGTCCACCTGGCCGGTGGGCGTGAGTTTGTCCACAATCTTGGGCAGGTAGTCGGCAAGGAACCCGGAGGCCTGCGAAGGATCCACTCCAAGGTTCGAGGCGAGGCCCTTCAATTGCTCGGAGCCCAGCAAGCCGCTGATTTGATCGGGCGAGATGGATTTGTTCTCGCCCATGCCGACCCACGACGAGAACACGTCGCCGAGTCCACCTTGTGAGAACTTGTTCATGAGTCCCTGGATGCCGCCGTTCTGGGCGAGCAGTGAGTTGAGTGCCGCACCGAGCGGGTTGGCGTCGGCGGAGTCCGATTTGCCGGTTACGGCAGCGAGGATGGTGTCGAGTAGTCCCATGGTCGTGGTGTGTTGGTGTTGTCGGATAGTGGGGGAGAGTGGGGGAGTCAGCCCTGCTTCTTCCGGGCGAACCGCCAGGCAATCAGCAGCAGGATGGAACCGGCGGTGGCGATGAAAATCCCGCCGAGGTCGAATGATTCGATTTTACCGAGTCCGATGAAGGTTCCGAGAAATCCACCGAGCACTCCACCGACGATGCCGATGAGGATGGTGACGAAAATTCCGCCCGGGTCCTTGCCGGGCATGATGAATTTTGCGAGCGCGCCGGCCACGAGACCGAGGAAGATCCATGATATGATGCCCATGAGTGATGAGGGGGTTAGGTCAAGTTAGACAGCGGAGGTGGTCATACCGTTCAATCGCAACGAAATTCAGCGGTCGCTTATCAGGCTAACCAAGGGCCCACGACCCAGTTGTCGTGGATGCCAAAGGAATTCTGAAGATCAGCCGCTCTAAGTCATCACTGCATCCACAACTGCGCTGCCCTGTGCACTGTTGCGGCAATGCCCGGGCGCAGGATTGCCCCGCTTCGGTTTCGCAGGATCTTGCCAGCCCGCCGGAAAGCTGTTGAAGTGCCAGGCACACCCCGCGCGGATTGAAATCCCGCCGCATTCCCGTCATCGCCATGCCTGCCGCCACCCCAGAGCAAATCGAATCGTTCATCTCCCGTTGGGAAAACTCCGGTGCTGCGGAACGCGCGAACTATCAGATGTTGCTCTCCGAACTCTGCGACATCCTCGAAGTCCCGCGCCCCGATCCCACCTCGCCCGATCCCGCGAAAAACCTCCACGTCTTCGACCGCGCCATCAGCCGCGTGAATCCCGACGGCAGCTCCGTCAACGTGCTCGAAAAGCTCCGCAGCGGGGAGTCGCTCACCGCCAAGGAAAAGCAAATCCACGACCAAGGCCTCATCACCGTGCTGCGCCAGATCCATGACGACCTCGATGAAGCCGTGTTGGAAGCGTATGGGTGGCAGGACTTGGCAGCGAATGCATCGAACTGTAGCGGTGGTCTGCGACCGTCGATAGCGAATGAAAAAGCGCCTTCGCTCGTTCTCAATGGCATCGACGGTGAATGAGTGCTTGATTACCACACTTTTTTGAGGTATTCAAGCTCCCATGAAATCGAAAACAAAACAACTGGAGCGTCCCCCCGTCATGAAGGACGCATATTCGTATATCCGCTTTTCTTCCAAAAAGCAAGCTGAGGGTGCGTCGCTTGAGCGGCAGCTGACCGGCACCCGGAAATACTGTGAAGAAAACAACCTCATCCTGAACGAAACCCTAACATTCCATGATCTTGGGGTTTCGGCGTTCAACGGAGACAACCTCAACCATAGCCTGGGTGAGCTGTTTAGGGCCTGCGAGGACGGGCTGATTCCAAAGGGATCGGCTCTTGTTGTCGAAGCCTTGGACCGCCTCTCACGGCGACGTGCGCGGGTGGTTGCCACCTTGTTGGGACGCTTGCTGGATGACTACGGGCTCGAGGTGCACCTCACCGGCATCAAGAAGGTACTGTATCCCGAGTCCGAAAGCGCGTCGGAGGAGGGCATGGACTTGCTTTACGTGACCATGCTTGCGATCAGGGCATCGGAAGAACAGGAAACCAAAGCGGAGCGTCTCAACGATGCATTCGAAAGAAAACGCAATAAAGTCAAAAACGGTGAAACCCTGCTCGAAACCCACGACAACAAATTGCCCTGGTGGGTTGTGTACAATCCCGAAACCGAAAAACTCGAATCGCCTCCGGAACGGGCAGAAACGGTGAAACAGATTTTCGTGTGGGCGGCTGAGGGCGTGACATCTCCCGAAATCGCCCGACGTCTCGACACAAAAGGCACTCCGACATGGAGGCCACGGGCAACACGTTGGTCCCCTTCACGCATCCGCCACATGGTGTTGTCAAAGAGCGCGGAGGGAGTTTTGGAATCGACCGCACGAAGCAAGGCGCGCGGCCACGATTTCAAGGTCAGCGAATACTACCCTGTGCTTGTGGATGCCACGCTCGCGACGCGGGCGCGGACCGCCATGACGGCCAATTCGCGCTATGGCCGGGGCAACGCCGTTCCGACTTCCGACAAAAGCGAACGGCCCCACAATCTGTTGCGCGGCCTGCTCAAGGTCGAAGGTCATCCGGCCCGCTACGATTGCCGGAGAAACGGCACTCAGGGGAACTGGATCGGTTACTACTACGGCTATGACGAAGTTGCGCGGAAAAACCTCGGGGTGGTCTCCTCTAAACTTCTGGAACCCACCCTGTTGGCCGGCCTCCGGGAACTCACAGTCGAAATGGTGAAGCCGGAGGTCAACGAGGTGGACCCGGCGGTCTCCGCACTTGCCCATGCGCAGCGCCGTCTTGCCGAAGCCGGAAAATCGCTCGACCGGATTCTTGCGGCCATCGAGCGCGGCGGCGAACTCGACAGCCTGCTCAAGCGGCTTTCATCGCTGGAAAAAGAAAAAGCCGATCTTGCCGAAAAAGTCGAACAACTTGACAGGAAGGTACGAAGCACACAGGCGGTTGGCAGCGGCGAAGCCGAATTGGCTGAAATGAAAACCATGCTGGATGTCGATCTGGGAGACAACGCGATGCGTGCGCGGCTCGGTCAGGCGATCCGCCGCGTGATCACCCGGATTGAAGTGTCTTTCAAAACTAGCCGTGACGTTGCCGGCGTAACCATCAGCGCGGCGATGGGCCGAGGGGATACGATGATGGTGAGCGATCCCTGTCCTCCGAAGAAAACCCGCAAGCCCTTGTATATCCTGATCCATTTCCGTCATGGGGGAAGGCGGTCAATCGTCCGCTTTCCCGCTGAATCAATGGCCAAATTGAAATGCCCCAACATGTTGGTCACATGCCGGGTATGACCGGTTCACGATGGGCGATTTCGGCATCTTACCCGACGCGGACCCGTTAAAAGACAGGGAAAGAACAATGCCCATGAATGGCCGACCGCGCCATTCCTATCCGACGTGAAATTCTAATAGGAATGGCATGAAGAGAATGGCGGATAGGCCAAAACACACAAAGTGGGTATCGTTAATCCTGACATGGCCTGGCTGACTACCCCACGCGGTCCGGTTTCGCCGGGCATATTGGATCTTTCCTTTTTTTTATTTTATTGTCTTGTTTTTTTTGTTTGACGCCCCTGCCGGGACGAATTAAGCGTTTCTTATCAAGGCAACCGTACATTACATGTTGCGTTACCACCCTGCGGTTTCCCCGCAGGGCGGGGCTTTGGTCGTTAGTTGTACTAACGTGCCCGGACGGACCGGGGAAGGGAACCTGAGAAAGCCACGGTGGCACTCAGGATTTGATGCTGATCAAGAACGGGAAAATCCCTCTCCGTTCGCAGCAACCCTGATGAAGTACAACAATGGAAGAAGAAACGCACGGCGCCACGCCGAATGATAAGGAGCCCAAGCCGGAAACCCCGGCACAGGGCGATAACAAAAATGGGTCGGAGCCGGGTGAAACCACGCCGGCGGCCGAAAACAACAACAACCCGGCTAAAGACAAAAAGCCGCGGAGGACCGATGCCGAAATCTATGCTATCTTGCAGCAGAAAATTGGCAAAGTCGTGGAGAAGCAACGCAAGGTGAAGGATCGCCTTGAAGAAAAGCGGGACAAGGAACTTGTGAAGCTCAAGATCGTCATGGGCCACGCCGCACTCAACTACCTCAAGACTGTTTGGAATACCGAACTGGAAAAGAAGTTTGTTGATATGATTCGTAAATACGCGCTTGATCGGGACAAGAGCTGGTTCGCGGAGCACTTTGATCGCCTGATCAAAGAGCACACCGACCCGAAGGCCAAGCAGGATGTCGCGAACGGAGATTCTCCGTCTCCGTCCTAGGCTGCGCTGCAAGCCGGGAGCCAGGCCCCAGCCCTCCAAGGGCTGGGGCCTCATTTAAGCCCCCGGCTTGAGGGCGCACTTACGCAAACCTCCGGTTTGCTTCAGCGCGTTCAGGGTCTGATGACCCCGAAACCCCGTTTAAGTCTCACTCCAAATCTCGTTTCGACCATGTTTTCCAATTCCTATCACCTTTCCATCAAAACCTTTAGCCGCAGGTCAAGTTCCTGTGCCGCAGTACTATCCTATCGTGTTGGTGTCGCCCTTCGGGATCCTCATGATGGTCTTGTGAAGTATCCCCATCGGAAACGCGGGGATATCGAATCGCATTTCGTCATGAACTGGACAGTGCCAGGCCGAAGCGCTGGAACTCAGGATCTCTATCAGGCTCTCCTCGACGAAATCGGAAGGACCGAAACGCGCATCAACAGCCGCATGTTCCGCGAATTTGAAGCCGCTTTGCCTCGCGAGGGAACCTACGAGCAACGCACTCACCT